>SCQV01000591.1 GCA_004299085.1 Chitinophagaceae bacterium
CCTTATAAAATTAACACTTGTAGGAAGGAGATAACAATTAAATTATTTGTATTCTTTCTAAATTATATCAATTCAAAATAACAATCAATGAAATCTGAAAAACTTAAAGGCGTTATTATCGCGATGCCCACTCCGTTACTAAAAAACGAAGATATTGATCTCCAGTCTTTACATAAGCTGATTGATTACTGTATCAATGAAGGAGCCAATGGAATTATGATTGCCGGAACGATGGGGGAAGGTCCTGCTCTTATCGCTTCGCAAAGGCAATTATTGATTGAAGCCACCGCTGCACATACTGCCGGTAGAGTGCCAATCTTAGGTACAGTTTCAGGATCTTCCACACGAAAAACACTCAAGCAGGTTAAAGCTATTGAAAAATCAGGTATTGACTATATGGTTTGTATGTCCCCTTTTTATTATAAATACCCGGATCCTAAAAGTTTAGTGCATCATATCAAAGCGATTGCGGATAATACTGATATGCCTATTATATTTTACAATTCTTCCGGCTTTACCGGTAATCAAGTTGATATTGATACAACTGAAGAGATTCTGAATATGAAAGAAGTTGTGGGGATAAAAGACTCTAGTGGCAATTTTAGAAATTTTAGTGAATTATTAAGGAGATATCCTGATAAAAATAACCGGCCTGGTACGATTATGCAAGGCGATGAGTCGGTTTTTGATTGCAGTCTCTTAATGGGAGCCGACGGGGTGGTTACAGGGGGAGGGGTTCTCTATATCAAATTACTATTGGAATTATATAATGATAGTTTATCAAATAATTTATTTTCTGCAATGAAGCATCAACAAAAGTTTTATAAGAATTTGTCTGATTTGCTAGGGTTCAACCGTCAGCGCGATTGGGTATATAAAATTAAAAATAAACTAGCCACAATGAATATAATCCAACATGATTATGTAACAACTCCTTTTTATAGCAGTTTGGGTTCGAATGACGCCAAGTCTTTCTTATTAGAAAAAAACAATTAAAAATATGAAAACGATCCTGCAAATCCTGCTTTTTATCATTACCGGGGTACTAACTATTACTATGGTTAACGCGCAGCAAAAATCAAGGATAGTCATTGTCGCTTTTGGCAATTCAACCACCGCACCCCGTAAAAATGTGGATAGTGTTTACGCTGTTAGGTTAGGGTGGATATTAACCCAAAAGGGCATACCAAACAGAGTAATCAATTCTGGTATCCCCGGCAGCACTACAGGTTCTATAAAGGACAACAATCTTTTTAAAATTGCACATGGAATGGATAGGTTTGATACTGCAGTTTTAAGGTACCATCCTGATTGGGTAATTATAGACTTCGGTATCAATGACTCGTGGCAAGATGCCGGCAAAAAAGGCCACTCCAGAATTTCGATAGGTGAATACAGGCATAATCTAAGCTTCTTCATTGATCATATTCGAAAAATAAATGGTAGGGTCATTTTGCTAACGCCTAACCCATTAGGGAAAAAGTACAAAGGATACCATACCCGACGGTTAAAGGAGTATATGCGCGTAGTGTGCAAATTAGCCAGAAGAAAAAAAGTTCCATTGATTAATACTTGGAAATTATATGCACAGTATGTCCATAAGAGGGGCGAAGGGATTGATGCACTCTTGCTTGATGGAGAACACCCCAATGATGAGGGGCATAAGATTATTGCTCATGCAGTTGCAGGAATAATTATACCGTATGTTTTATCAAGGAGAGAGCAGCAACCAAAATAATACTAATGACTATGCGATCTCATTTCATTAAAATATTAGAACTTCAATAACTTCTCAAACCAATTAGCCATGTTTAAAAAAATTTCAGGGAAATCATTCCCACAACACAGCCCACGGTTTCTCCTCTTGTTAGGAAGTATTTTTATTCTTCTACAGACAATGAGGCCGATAACGGCAAGAGCTCAGCAAGCAGTATCCCATATCGGAACCATTTCCAGTTATCAGACTACTGGTTTTGTACAAAGTGCTTATCCTGACATTGACCGCCTTCCAAGCGGAAGATTGGTTTGTGTCTTTTCCTGTAACGATACTACAAAACCATCAAAATGGAAGATTGCCGTATGTGTCTCTGATGATAATGGGCTTACTTGGTCTAAACCAGAAATAATTTTTAATCATCCTAATGCTATTGATGGTGATCCCAATCTTTTGGTGGATGGTAAACGCATATTTGCTTTTTCTACTACTGTACCTCACCTGCGCCACAGAATTGACAGCACCACTATTTTCTTTCGTATCAGCTATGACGGAGTCAACTGGAGTGAAGAAAAACAACTTAAAAAATCACACAGGTATGTTTGTGGAAAGATTCATAGAGGATATCGCTTGAAAGATGGTACACTTATCTTAGGCTATTCATGGGATACATGGACAGACCAACACATGTTTCCCGCAACGGAAGGAGAAATGAATCTAAAGTCAGGGGTATTGCGATCAAGGGATGGTGGAAAAACATGGAAGCCGGGAGGTAATATTTATGCCGATGTAAAAAAGACCTCTCCAAGCGCTACCAATGGTTTGGCGGAGCCCGCTTACGCGATGCTAGCAGACGGTAGCATTTTGGCTTTACTGCGAGCCGGCGGCGACAAGTTGTATGAAACATGGAGTAGTAATGGCGGCTTGAGTTGGGAAGTACCACGCCTGAGTCATTTGACAGCACATAATTCTCCAGCAGCCTTATGGAGACTGGATAATTCGCCCGAAATACTTGTTGCCTGGGATGATTCCCCTACAGGCAGAGATCCCCTGGCCGTTGCCCTTTCATCAAATGGCGGAAAAACATGGAGCAATCCTCGTGTTATAGTCAACACCGGTGGCCCGCAAGCATCTTACCCATCTGTAATACAGGCAAAAGACGGAACCATGATTGTTGTATGGCAACAGGATCTAGATAAGGGGAGTATGTGGCGACAGGATATGGGTAAGGAGCGAGAAATAAGAATTGCCCGGTTCAATCGCGCATGGCTACTGAAAAATTAATACTATCAAAATGAACAACACAATTATTTTTCCTTTAAATGGGGTTGGTATTAAAGACATTGAAAATGTGGGAGGCAAAAATGCTTCCTTAGGTGAAATGCTACAGAATCTATCCCCTTTAGGAGTTGATATTCCAGAAGGGCTTGTTATTACTGTTGATGCTTACAGGAAGTTCCTTCATTTTAATGGCCTTGAGCGGAGGGTAATGGATGTAATAAATTCAGTAGATTTTAATAGTATTGAATCCTTGAGGCGCGGTGGACAACAGGCCAGGCTTTTATTGCAAAATGGCCGTTTCCCGAAAGATATGAGCGAGCACATTATTGATGCCTATGTTGATTTATCACAAAAATATAACCAGTATTATACGGATGTGGCCGTTCGGTCTTCGGCTACAGCAGAGGACCTGCCTGATGCATCTTTCGCTGGTCAACAAGAGACCTTTTTAAATGTACATGGCCCCGCAAACCTGATGGATTCAGTTCGTAATTGTTTTGCCTCTCTTTTTACGGATCGCGCGATTAGCTATCGCCAGACCTTTGGATATGACCATTTTAATGTAGGCCTAAGCATTTGTGTACAGAAAATGGTGCGGAGTGATATGGGATCATCAGGCGTTGCATTTAGCTTAGATCCTGAAAGTGGTTTTAAGGAAGTTGTTGTGATTAACGGGAGTTATGGCTTGGGTGAACTGGTGGTACAAGGGGCGGTTTCCCCTGATGAATTTATTGTTTTTAAACAAGCACTGCGGAAAGGATTTGCTTCAATCATAGAGAAAAAACTTGGCGTAAAGGATAAAATGATGATTTATGGGGATAGAACAGATGAGCGAGTTAAAATTATTTCTACAGAAAAGGGTATTCAAAACCGTTTTTGCCTTTCAGACGAACAAGTAATTAAACTCTCTGAATGGGTTATGTTGATTGAAGAATATTATACAAAGAGTAAAGGGCATTGGACACCGATGGATATTGAATGGGCAATAGATGGTCTAAGTAATAGATTATTCATTGTCCAAGCCAGACCAGAAACAATTCATTCCAGGAAAAATATTAATAATATTACTGAATATAGAATTGCGAACAAACATAAAGATGCTAAAATCATCTTGGAGGGCATTGCAGTTGGTGATAAAATTGCATCAGGGAGGGTCAATATTTTCTACTCTCTTGATAAACGCGTTATTGAAGGGAAAGAGTTTAACACTGGAGATATATTAGTTACAGATATGACTGATCCGGATTGGGAGCCGATCATGAAGGAGGCATCTGCTATTGTTACCAATAGGGGAGGCCGAACGTGTCATGCCGCAATAATTGCTCGTGAACTGGGAGTGCCGGCTATTGTTGGCTGTGGGAATGCAACCGATATACTACAAGAGGGTCAAGACATAACTGTGAGTTGTGCTGAAGGTGAGAAGGGATTTGTTTACAATGGAAAGATTGATTTTATTAAGAAGGACTATAATTTGAGCGATTTACCTGCAGTGAAAATCCCTGTTTTATTAAATGTGGCTTCGCCTTCCAGATGTTTTCAATTCTCACATTTACCTGCTAAAGGTGTGGGTCTTGCCAGGGAAGAATTCATTATGAGCAATTATATTCAGATCCACCCGTTAGCATTGTTGCATCATAAAAAACTGAATGATGAGGTACTAACAAAAGAAATTGAAAAGCGGATAGCCGGATATGTGGATGAAGAGGATTATTTTGTTAAAAAATTATCCTTCGGAATTGCTAAGATTGCAAGTTCATTCTATCCGAATAAAGTGATTGTGCGCTTCAGTGATTTTAAAAGTAATGAATACTTCAACCTGCTAGGGGGTAGTTATTTTGAACCTCACGAGGAGAACCCAATGATTGGGTGGAGAGGGGCTTCAAGATATTATTCCGATTCCTACAAGCCTGCTTTTGGCTTAGAATGTAAAGCGGTTAAGAACGTTCGTGAGGTACTGGGGCTGGATAATGTGACAGTAATGATACCTTTCTGCCGAACAGTAGAGGAGTTGTTGAAGGTACAAGATGTGATGAAAGAATTTGGTCTCAAAAGGAAAGAAAATAACCTTGAGGTTTACTTGATGGCTGAAATTCCATCTAATATTCTTCTGGCTGATGAATTCGCCAAATACATTGATGGTTTTTCTATCGGTTCTAATGATTTAACACAACTGGCTTTAGGACTTGACCGGGACTCTGCCCTTGTGGCCCATTTATATGACGAAAGAAATGATGCAGTGAAAAAGTTAATATCAGATCTAATTAAAACAGCAAAAAAGAATAATGTGAAGGTTGGGATATGTGGGCAAGGACCTTCTGATTTTCCTGATTTTGCTCAATTCTTGGTACAGGAGGGCATAGATTCGATATCGGTGACCCCCGATTCAATATTGAAAACAATAAAAGCAATAAGCCAAATAGAAAATGAGCAAATGATCCGGGTATAAAAGAGAGGATTTGATATAGGGCGAACTTTATTGAGAATTATAGAAAACTTACTTGTTAGCGAAAGAATTGTGGAAGATATAATATAATTAGGTGTCGTTATCTTCCTATTTCATGTCAATGCGAAAATTTTAATTAACCCCAATACTTGTTTTTATGAAGGAAACAAAAGCAATTGTAGTTAACTGGACACTTTTCTTTTTTTTGATATTGGCAGCACTTTTACAAGGATGGACAACCTTAACTAAAACCAGTAGAGGTAAAATAGAAAAAGGTGAAACTCCACAAACCGTGCTATCCCTTTATACAAGTCCCAATAATCCACGCAATGGTGAAGGTGATTTCATTACATTAAAAGATGGGAGAATCCTTTTCATATATACACATTTCACAGATTCAGGCAGTGGAAACGGGGACTTTGGGGGTGCATATCTGGCAAGCAGATACTCAACGAACGGAGGAAAAACCTGGAGCAAAAAGGATCAGATAGTACTTAAAGTAGCTAATGTTGCCAATATTATGTCTGTTTCTTTATTGCGATTACAAGATGGAAATATTGCATTGTTTTATCTAAAAAAATATTCCAAAACCGACTGCATACCTGTTATGCGTATATCGAAAGATGAAGCAAGGACATGGGGACCGCCCAAGCCTTGTATAACAGATAGAAAGGGATATTTTACTGTTAATAATAATCGAGTTATTCAATTAACGAATGGACGACTATTAATTCCGGTATCTCTGTTCAACCTTCTCTCTCCTGGATCAATATGGCACAAAGCAGGATCTATATTCACTTATTATTCTGATGACAATGGAGCGACTTGGCATCATAGCAAAGAAATACCAAACCCTGATCATGTAGGAACTCAGGAACCTGACATAGTAAAACTAAAAAATGGACAACTACTAATGTTTATGCGTACAGATGCAAGAGTTCAATATGTGTCCTATTCGAGAGATCAAGGTGAAACGTGGACACCAGCTCAACCAAGTAATATTGTGTCCCCAATATCACCAGCCAGTATAGTTACTATTCCCTCCTCCGGAGACCTACTTTTGGTATGGAACAACAATGGGAAAAATGAGGATAGAACACCATTAGATATTGCGATTTCGCATGATGACGGGAAAACATGGCAGCACGAAAAAGCTCTCGAAAATAGTTCTAATGGATCATATTGCTATACAGCTATTCATTTTGTGGGTAAATATGCATTATTCAGCTATTATAGTTCAGAAGTAAGGGGAGGATCAGTTATTAAAAGAGTAAGTATCAAATGGATTTATAAATAGAAAGACAAAAATAATTATTAAAAATATTATAGTGAAAAAAGTATTC
This sequence comes from Chitinophagaceae bacterium, assembly GCA_004299085.1. Lineage (GTDB taxonomy): Bacteria > Bacteroidota > Bacteroidia > Chitinophagales > Chitinophagaceae > FW021-bin31. The sequence continues at coordinate 6,782 of SCQV01000591.1, forward strand.
TTATTTTTTCTATTTCTCGTCCCAATACTTGCCTTTGCGCAAGAAAACTTTTCATGGCATAAACCTTCTTATGTAGAGGGAATTTGCATCCATGACCCTAACCATATTTATTATCGCCTCCCCGCTGATATGGAATGTCAGGTCAGGAAACCAGTCTGGTATCTTTCCAAAAACACCTCGGGTGAATTTCTACATTTTAAAACCACTGCTCGCAGCATCACGGTTCGTTTTGTGTTGGAAGACAATTTGGCCCCTTTTCCACACATGCCGGAGATGGGTGTAAGCGGCATTGATTTATATGCAATAGATATGAATGGCAACTGGAATTGGGCGCCTCCACATTACCATTTTGGCGATACATGTACCTTTATTTATAAAAATTTATACCTGGCAGATAATCATAAAACTGCTGATTTCTATTTATATCTTCCTTTATACAATACAGTGAAATGGCTTTCTGTTGGCGTACCCGATCGGGATAAATTCGAATTTGTCAGGGATAATAAAGGCTTGCCTATCGTCGCCTATGGCACTTCTATTTTGCAGGGTGGCGTGGCTTCCCGGGCAGGGTTAGCATGGACTAACATTTTAGAAAGGAGATTGGACAAGACAATTATTAATCTAGGATTTTCCGGAAATGGACGCTTTGAAAAGCCGATTTTTGACTTAATAGCAAAAAGAAATGCGTCCTTATATATTTTGGATTGTATGCCCAATTTGGACCGCACTTATGGTTTTTCCGATAGCATCATTAAAGCACGTGTATATTATGGAGTAAAAAAATTACGTGCTGATCATCCGAATACACCCATTTTATTTGCTGAGCATGCAGGCGGATATACCCCATTTTATATGGATACGGCGAGGCTAAATCTATATCATAATGCTAGCATATTAATGGAACATATTTTTAATGACCTGGGAAAGGATGGTTATAAAAATATTTATCTTTTAACGGATAAAGAGATTGGTTTCGATATCAACAGTACCACGGAAGGATTGCATCCAGATGATATCGGTATGATACATTATGCGGATGCCTATGAAAAGATCATCAGGCAAATACTACGCGAACCGCAAAGAAAATAATTCCATTAAAATGCCTATAGTGAAATTTTTGGGGGACAGCGTCAGCAGCAGAAAGTTTTGTTTCCAGTACACATCCTACTAACGTTGGTTTTTCAGAGTTGGGGTATATTATAGGCGGCATTTTTTAAATTAACTGCAGTCTGTTTTATGGCATCTTCTAACAGCACGCTAGGAGAATTGATGGAAATAAGTTTTGTGAAATAGTGATGTAACTTACCGGTGGGATTTGTTTTTATTTGTCCAGCAGGGCCAATAACCGGTATGTTTTTTTCTTCACCCTCTCGGCGATACCAAAAGGTCCGTTTCCTTCTATAGTCTGCTCATCCAGACTACCTTCTCCCCTAATGACTAAATCTGCCCATTCCAACACATCATCAAAATGCAATTGGTCTAAAAAAAATCAAGTCCACTTACTAATTCTGCATTAAGATAAGCCGCTGGTACTGCCGCTATCCCTCCCGCCGTTCCTCCATATTTTATTTTGCTCATATTGATCCGAATGGCCTGAATGGTTTTATCGTTCCATTGCTTAGAGTTTTTTCTGATAAAATAACTTCTTCCTTATTCGCACCCTTTTGCGGACCAAAAACCATAGCGGCACCTTTATTCCCAAGTAAGGTATTTTTTACATCACGCAAAACAATAATCTCAACTTGTTGAACCCGTTTATCCAATGAAGCGATATCAATACTGTTGAGTCTCACCAATGCGGAAGGTAAATCATAAGTTTCATTTCCATTTTCATCGAAATAACGAATCCCTAAAGCAGAGAACAATCCGGTACCACCATCTACTGTTGCACTTCCACCTACACCGATCACGATCTTTTCTGCACCGATGTCTAAAGCTGCTTTTATCAATTCTCCAGTTCCAAGTGTATTAACTTGAAGTGGATCCAGATCTTCTTTTTTTAATAAGTTTAATCGGGATGTATCCGATACACCAATGATCGCTTTTTTTCTTTTGATACTCACCCAAAAAAGGATGTTATCATTCTGCCCAGGAGATCGTGAACTGGAACAGAAATGATTTCTGCATTCCAGTTCTTATTCAATAAAGATGCAGTGCAATCTCCCCTATTATCAATAGGGAAAAGCGTTATGTCGCATTTCCATCTATGCTTGCATAGGCCTTCTGCAATAGCTTTTGCGGCATCTTCTTCAGAAAGGCTTCCCTTAAAAGCATTGGGTGGAATGAGGATACTCATGAACAATTTTTATAAACTTTTGAAAAGGGGCATGAAAACGGTCCTTTTTAAACGTTGTGTATAATACGTATTAATGAATACTTATATAGGCTACCTTCCCCCGTTCTGTCATCTTGCTGAGATATAATGACCTATGTTCCATAAAGGAGGTTTGATAAAGTCCAATTTAAAACATCGGACTCATTGGCTGGATATTAAAGATATCTCTACTGGATAAAATGTTATAACATAAAAACACTTAAGAGTGTATGTCAGTCCTGTTTATATTTTATTAAAATATTGCATCAGGTGATTCCGCATTTTAATTCTGAATTCATCACGTGTCCCATTTTGTAAACAGTCTATTAACTGTCTATGGGTTACATAGCCGGGAGCTTTTGAGATATCAATTGGGTACATCCCATCTGAATAATCAAATATAGGTAATAGTAATTTTTGGAATCGTTGGATTGTTTTATTCCCAGTAATCTCATATAATGTGGAATGAAATTCCACATCATATTTTGCCTCTTGCATCTTATTATGTGCCTTTTCAGTTTTGTCCACGATTTCTTTGAGTACCTTCAACTTCTCATCAGTTTTCCTGCTGTATAATAAATCTGCCATGCCAACTTCTATGACAAGACGCAACTCAAAAATATCTTTCAAGGTGGAATCATCTAACAAATTTAGGTTGATTCCCTGCTCCATACTATAGAGAATATCAGGGCTTGCTATAACCATCCCCTTATTTTTACGTGCCTCAATAATGCCTAATGTCTTAAACCTTGACAGTGCTTCCCTAACTGCGGTTCGACTTACCCCCATTGTTTTGGCGATTTCCATTTCTTTAGGAATTGAATCACCCGGTTTGAAATCTTCACTTCGGAAATAGTCCCTTAAATTGGACTCTATTTTGTCAACTTGTGTTTGACTCTCTATTGGACGCAATTTTGATAATGAAGGTTGTTTCATTGATGGTAATAAATTAAATGGGCTTAGTTAATAAAAGAGATTATGTGTTTAATAGCCATAATCTTGATAAGGTGCATAGAAAGAACTAAAAAAATCAGAACTATTGAAAAATGACTTCTCTTTGTTTCGTTATTGTACAAAAAACAATACTCGGATATTTTCCTTCACTCCGTAATGAATCTTTCAACATCTCTACATTACCTAAATCTTATCATATTTCCCTTCCACCCCTCAATTAACAAGTTTTTTAGCATCCTTTTCCTAAGGCAAGGTAATACTAAATCCATTATCCCTATCTGACTATCTCCCGAAAGGACTGTAGGCTTAATGATGTTGTTACTAGAACCAAATGTCTAATTCTATTCCTATATCTGGATTAATTATAGGTTTAGAGTAGTAACTGTCGGAATGCAAAGTTAAAACCAAATTTTTTTAAAAAAAAATTTGGTTTTTAAAATTAAGTAAGTACATTTGTACTACATACTAAATAAATATATTGACAACAATGTTTTGCAAATGACTAATAGATTACCCAAATGAGATAGTATTGACAACTTTTGGGTGTACTAAAGGTGAGAGCACATGGGGTAAGAGAAGGCTTTTAAGCATTATGGAAGTATATGCGGGGTTCTGTAAAAAATATTCACTCACATAAAATATCTTTTTATGAAAAGGAAGATTACATGTTTTTTTAAAATGCTGTTAATACCAGCCCTGAGCCTTTTGACAATTCAGTCCTTTGCCCAAGAGCATAAGGTGTCGGGAGTTATCACTGATGCCTCTAATGGTGATCCGTTGATAGGAGTTACCGTTTCCGCTCATCATGGCACTATTGGTACTGTGACCAGCGGATCTGGTAAGTTCGTCTTAAATGAAATTGAAAAAGGTGATACCCTTCACATTTCACTTATTGGATATGAAACGAAGAATGTCATATACAATGGACAAACCAATCTTGACATTAAACTTGGCCAAAGTTCACAAACTCTTAGTCAGTTGGTCGTTGTCGGTTACGGGGAGCAAAGCCGAACTACCATAACCAGCTCTGTAGCTAAGTTAAATCAGGAGGTACTACAGAGTGTCCCCCGCTCTAATATCGGCACTGCCCTGCAAGGCGCCCTACCTGGACTCAGGGTAGTAAATACTACGGGGCAACCTGGCGAAGGCCCTTCGGTAATCATGCGGGGAGGGGCATCTATAAATAGTCCGGGAGGCCCGTTGGTAGTAGTAGATGGCGTCATTCGCCCCTACAATGACATCCCGGCTGAAGATATTAAATCTATTCAATTACTTAAAGATGCGGCAGCCACAGCTATTTATGGTGCTCGTGCAGATAATGGGGTCTTGTTGATAACGACTAAGAGTGGCAAGGCGGGCAAATCCCAAATCACTTATAAGTTTACCCAAGGGTTTAATACTGCACGGAGAGGTTATCCTTTTTTGGATGCCAAAGATTATATTTATTACGACAGATTGGGGAACCTCAATTCAGGCAGAAGTTTGGCACAGGTTAATCAAGTAGTGGGCTTTGGCTTAAAAACCGATCCAGCGAATCTGGCTTCTTTTGACATTAGAGAATATGGGCCTTCAACTGCTTATCTTTTACAAAAAGGATGGGATACAGTAGGGGATCCTTATGGAGGCACTATTATTTTTAAAGATCATAGTGGCGAAATAGCTAATTTGGTTTTTAGAAATACACATACAGAAGATCACTTTCTCAGTGCTACCGGTGGAAGTGATAAAGGAACATATTATACCAGTTTCGATTACTATAAAGAAAACGGTGTTATTGTTGGATCAAATTATAAGCGTTTTTCGGGAAACATCAATGGATCCTATAAAGTGAAGCCCAATATAGAAGTAAGCTCTGGAATTACGGCATCGACTTCTTCAGAGATAGGAGTGAATGGAAGCGAAGTAAATATCATGTATAGGACTCTTGCTTTATGGCCAACATTTAATCCATGGTTAGATTCTACACATACTAAGCCTAACCCGGGTAACAGTGCGAGTGATGGCAATCCTCTTTATTGGCTAGGCAAAAGGGAAATTAGCAATGAGGTAAATAACATTACTGCTCAGGCAGCCATTACGTGGGATATTTTGCCAGGACTATCTTTGAAGGGTACTGGATCAGGCTATTACTCAGAAGTTTTGAATCAGAGTTTTACAAAAGCCACCCAAAATTATTCACAAGTATTTTCCACTCCTCCGAATCCAGGTAACACCACGAGGCCGGCTTACGCAACATATTCAAAAACCTTCCAACAACAATATGATGCATTACTGAGTTATATCAAATCGTTCGGGAAGAATAACTTAAATCTCTTATTGGGTGCCGAATATTATGACACAAAGAATTTCGGAATGCAGGTTTATGGTACTCAGGCGCCTACTGATGATATTCCAACAGTTAATGCTTCTACAGTATTTAATCCCGGAAGTAACTATAGCGACAACTCTGACTATCGTATAATTTCACAATTCGGAAGGCTAAATTATGATTATGATCAACGCTATTTGTTGACCTTAACTTTCAGAAAAGATGGTGTTTCAAGTTTACCGGTACAACATCAATTTGGGCTCTTTCCCGGCATGTCGGCGGGATGGAATATTCAAAGAGAAAAGCTCTGGCAAAACAGCGGTATTTCTGATATCATTTCTACCCTGAAGCCCCGTATCAGCTATGGTGTAAATGGTAATGTATCCGGGTTGGGTGATTATCAGGTACAGGGAGTTTATAGCTCACAATCGCTATATAACGGGAATGCTGGTTTCCTGAATACCGGAGTCACTACTCCGAATTTGGAATGGGAGAAGAGTAAAACAACAGATGTTGGCCTAGATATTGGATTCCTGCAGGACAGGTTTACTGCCATTCTAGACTATTATGATCGTAAGACGAGTGATTTACTGACAAATCTGCCTCTTCCAAGCTATACTGGTTTTAGCTCGGTAACGACCAATTTGGGGACATTCGGGAATAAAGGTTTTGAAATGAGTGTAACTGCCAGTATCATTAATCAACCCAATGGCTTTAGCTGGAATGTGAGTGCAAATGCTTCTTATAATAAAAATATAATCTTACAGTTGCCTCCGAATGGTCAGCCAAATAACAGACAGGGGGGATTCCAGATTTATGATCCAAAAACCAAGCAATTAGTTTGGGTTGGAGGATTCCAACAAGGACAGGAGCCCGGCTCTGTATATGCTTTCAAAGAATTGGGTATTTTCAAAGACCAGGCTCAGGTGAATAAGGTGGCAGGTAACAGATACGATGCTATTGCCCAAATTGCCGGGCCTAATGTTCCTGCCGGTCCTGGTGTCCTTGGGCAAATTACACCCGGTGATGTAAGCTGGCTCGATGTAGATCATAATGACACTATTGACACCAGAGATCAGGTATATATGGGCAACATTAATCCTAAATGGACTGGCGGATTTTCTACTACTTTAGCATACAAAGGATTTTCATTGTATGCTCAATTCCAATTTAATTTAGGGAATGTTATTTATAATGACTATGTGGCCAGGGTTCTGGGTAACTATCAGGGAACACTTAATTCTATCACTCTTCAAAAGGACTCTTGGTCGCCAACTAATGAAAATACTATGATACCAAAAATATATTATGCAGATCAGGTATCGGCGCCGGTTGGGAAGAAAAATTATGTGAGGGGAAATAACGCTGCCGCTCATGTCGTGAATAGCAACAATTCCTATTTCTATGAAAGTGGGAATTATTTAGCCTGCAGGGAAATTACATTATCTTATAATTTCGCACAATCTCTTTTAACTAAAACAAAAGTTCTCTCGGAGGCAAAAGCTTATATTAGCACCAATAATCTTTTTTACATAAAAAAGTTCTCCGGCCCCACCCCTGAACCGCCAATGTCGGGCAATGTCATTACCGGGATATATGATGGGACTTATCCAACTCCACGGTCATTTATTTTTGGTGTCCAGGTATCATTTTAAAATAAGTTAAAACATTTATCATGAGAAAAAATATAATCTATATAGCCTCTGCCTTAGGAATAATAATTGCTATGAGTTCCTGTAGTAATGAATTAAATCTGGCCCCCGTTAGCAGCATCAGCAGTACCAATTACTGGAAGACTCCAGATCAGTTTGATGCATTTGTTTCGGGCGTCATGTCTGCATTTCGAGCCAACACACTTCAATTTGAGCAGTTGGGTGAATTGAGGGCGGATGTTTTTGGGACTGATCCAGGCGCCAACGCGGCATTCACTGGGGAATCCACCGCGAATTACCAATTTTTTTGGGCAAATACCCTAAATGGTAATAATGCAGGGGTGACTAATTTTGGGAATTTTTATTTCAATATAAACCAGATCAATTTATTGATCAGTAAATTGAATTCAACCAATATTGTTTCCCCGACCAATAAGAATTATTATTTAGGGATGGCTTATGGGCTAAGAGCATTTTATTATTTTCAACTGTTGAAGTCCTGGGGGAAAGTAATTATTCAAACCGAGCCTACTACTTCAATAGATATCTCAAAGCTTTCCAAACCGGCATCCAGTGCAGATAGTGTGATGGCTCTCATAAAGAGTGACATTAGCATGTCTGAGCAAAGCTTTGGTAGCGACTATTCTTTTAGGAATCTGAAGAGCTACTGGTCCAAATCTGCTACATTAATGTTAAAAGCACATGTATATTTATGGACTGCTCACCGGGGCGGTGGCACAGCAGATGCGACAACCGCTCTGGCTGCATTAAATGAAATACAAACAAATGTGCCTTCTTTGCAATTATTACCAAATTTTACGGATGTCTTTTCTTACAATAATCAGGGTAATAATGAAATTATCTTCTCCATTCATAATGGACTAAATGAAGCAACCCTTCCCTTTACTTCTTTTTTAGTAAACCCCAACTTACTCGCCAGTTTTTACGATTCAACTCAGAACAGGCAGTTTAACGTAACCACAGATAATTGGGGTGGGGGAGATTTGTTGGCTCCGGTAATGATTTCTACCTTCCGGCGATTTAATGATTTAGACACCAGGAAATGGGCATCTATAACCGCAGCATATAATTTGGTAAATGGAAAATATCAGATTGCAGGGTGCTTTGCAAGTAAATATCAAGGCCAGCAAAACGCAGGGATCAGAGTATATACTAACGATTATCCTATCTATCGGTACTCAGGGCTACTTTTATTGAAAGCGGAGGCTGAAGTGTTGTTAGGCCAAAGCCCTGCCAATGAAATAAATATCGTACGGCAAAGGGCTTATGGTGCAAATTATAATCCGGCAATGGAAGGATACCCCAATCAGCCCATTGATAAAAATCCCGATCCGTTTGAATCCATTTTACAGGAACGATATTTTGAATTCTTTTATGAAGGGAAAAGATGGTACGACCTGAGGAGAATGGGCGACAAGTATGTGTATGAATATACTAATATCACCCCAGCAGAATCCTATAAGTTATTGTGGCCAATAGATATGAATACATTATCTAACAATTCAGCATTACAACAGAACCCGGGTTATCCGTTGTTCTGATGCAACCGCTAAAATGGAAACATAGACTGGGCATTTGTATGAGAACCGAGATTGGTGAGTAAATTGTAACGACTATTATAAGGGACTGAGGGCGAGAAGAAGACAATTAGGAATTTAAAAGTTGTGTTGTTCAAGATAAGAATGACAATTAAAAGGGCAATACAACCGGGACCACGATTGAGGGGATAGTTATTTAAAACAATTGAGAAATGAAAGGATTATCATTTATCATCCCGAATATATTAATTGTATTATTTCTTCCGGGCATCCACCATGTGGATGTGCCAGCACCCTCTTTTTTTAATAAACCAAAAACGCAATGTGATGATTCGATATCTGAATCACTCACTAAGCAAAAAATAACAGAATTGGAAGACCGTTTTAAACAAACAAGATTGGAAACAGAAAAATTATGCTATCGCGCAATCATCACCAAGGGATTATATCTTCCAATGAAATGGAGGAGAGCTGGCCAGGCAGGAGGGAAAGTAGGCGGCAGTGTTCTAATTGCAGGGGGAACTGAGTGGAACAAGGCTAAAACCCAAAAATACTGGCTCAATACTTCTGTTGTCTTCCAAGATGGAAAGTGGAAACTTGGTCCCAATTTACCGGAGCCAATAGCTTATTCCATGTTTGCCTATGATAGTGATGGATTATATATTGCTGGGGGATATATCAGCGAAACTTCTCCCTCCAATGGCGTATATAGACTTGTTTCCTTAAGTAAAGGATGGGAACCCCTTCCTAAATTACCAATGAGACTGGGTTATGGATCGGGCGCGATTCTCAACAGAAAATTTTATGTTGCTTGTGGATCTAATGAGTCTGGAATGTCTAATAAGGTATGGGTTCTCGATCTCGGAAATCCCAATAGTAAATGGGAACAATGTAAACCTCTCCCTGGAGTTGGAAGGATACTGCCTTCTATGGTAGCCTGTGGAAAATATTTATATCTGTTGGGTGGATTAGCAAAAATATCTCCTCTCAGCCCCCTGAAAGACGCATATCAATATGATCCATCTAAGAATCAATGGAAGCAACTCAGCGACTTGCCGCTAAAAGGATATGCCTGGGTGAGTCAACCAGTAGATGATAATCATTTGATAATTACAGGGAGGGCTTACGGCAAAGTAGATAGGGGTGTTTGGATCCTAAATTTAAAAACGATGTCAATGAAAAAAGTTGGGGATGACATTGTTCCTGCCGCTACCGCACCATTAATTAATGTAGGGAATAAACAATGGTGGCTAATTGGCGGGGAACCTGATTCATATAAGAACCGCACTAATGTTGTTTCAGTCATTAATATAAAAGAGAATTCTAATTGTAATTAATAAACGTTTTATAAAATGATAAAATTATTGGCGCTTAGCTTAGTATTGTTCACTGTTTCTATTTTGGGAGTTAGAGCATTCGCACAAAAAGAAGCTGCTCTGAATATAAAGAAAGAGATCGTTCTTTCACTTTTACCGGGGAATAATAATCCCAGAAACAGTGAGGGAGATTTCATCACATTAAAAAATGGGAGGATATTGTATATCTATAGCCATTTTATAGGAGAATCAGGTAGTGATTATGGGCATGCCTATTTAGCAAGCCGCTATTCGACGGATGAAGGCAAGACATGGAGTAAAACTGACCATATTGTTGTGAGTCAGAAGGGAGGAATGAATGTAATGTCTGTTTCTTTATTGCGTCTCCACAATGGGAATATTGCACTCTTTTATGCTAAGAAGCAATCAAAGACAGATTGCATGCCAATGATGAGGATATCTACTGATGAAGCAAAGACCTGGAGTAAGCCCATTGCCTGCATTACTAATAGGAAAGGATATTTTGTCCTCAATAATAATAGGGTCATTCAATTAAAAAACGGCCGACTTATTATGGCAGTAGCTCGTCATGAAACGCCCAAAGACCCAACATGGCATGATGAAGGGACGCTGTTTAGTTATTATTCTGATAATAATGGGACTACTTGGAAGTCAGGTGAACAAGTACCTAACCCCAATAACATAGTAACGCAAGAACCAGGACTTGTACAACTTAAAAATGGGAATATCTTTATGTTTATACGCACCAATGCGGGGGTACAATATGCTTCTTACTCCAGCGATAGCGGAGAAATCTGGAGTCCGATTCAACCAACCGATATTGTTTCTCCACTCTCTCCTGCATCCATAGCGCGGATACCATCTAGGGGGGATTTACTAATTGTGTGGAATGATAATGGTAAAAATCAGAAGCGTACTCCATTGAACACAGCTATTTCTCACGATGAAGGAAAAACCTGGGATCATATCAAGACCCTCGAAGATGATCCTAACGGCACCTTTTGCTATACGGCTATTCATTTTGTGGGCAAATATGTATTATTAGCTTATTCTAATTGGGCAACAATGGGGACAACTATTGTTAGGTTAAAAATTAAAGATTTATATAAATAGCTTTACAAGCAAAGTTTTAAAAATTGGAGAGAATTGTTATGAAATCAAAATATCGCAAAAAGGATATGAAAATGATTTTATTTCAAAGTGATAAGGAAGCATCTCTTGAAAAGATTGATTTTAGGAATTAAGGAATAATTATTTAAGCTAAGATGAAATTAAGTATTTACATATCATGCCTGTTAATTCCTTTATTAATATTTTTTTTAGAAATTCCGACAAGTAAACAAATTAATCATAAGAGGAATCTGAATAATTTTCATTCATTTCACCCAAATCATGATAACCATTCATTTGGAATGAGATTACGAAAGTTACCTGGAAAGTTATCTGAGGTTTATGCACCCGTGTTTGTTAAACCCGCTCCCGGTAATGAAGCAACAATCGTAGGGCTTACTCACGATTCCTTGAGAATATTTTATATTAATAGTCCGGGTGCGGCAGATAGAATGATGTCAATAACCTCCGCCGACGGAGGACTTACTTGGGGCGACCCAAAGATGGAATTTAATCTGCCACATCAGGGAGCTTATGGCAATCAAGTCATCAAAGATCACAATGGAGAGCTTCATTGCGTTTTTCTTGTACAAGGAGAAGGCAATGGGGGATATAGGGGAAGGCTGGACAATATATGGTATTCTCACACAAACAGGCAGAGAAACGAGTGGGCAACTCCGGAAGAGATATTTCACGGATATGTAGGTGCATTGCGAGGATTTATTCAATTGAAGGGAGGTAGATTATTGCTCGCTTTCGCCAAGGCAGTTCCTGAATGGGAAAAAGTACCGCCAAAGGGAATTGCAGATTATGGATGGAATGAGATTATTTCTCTTTATTCTGATGACGGTGGGAAGACATGGAAGCATTCTAAAAACGGCATGAAAGTAGTTTCTCAGAGTGGTAAAACTACCAGATATGGCGGTATTGAACCTGCTATTTTGGAATTGAAAAATGGGAAAATATGGATGTTGATCCGAACGAATAGTGGTTATTTGTACGAATCTTATTCAGTCGATGGGGGAAAGAGCTGGCAACAGCCACGACCCACTAAATTCATATCTTCTAATTCACCGGCAGCAATACTCAGGCTCAGGGACAATCGTATCGTTATATTTTGGTGCAGCGATCAATGTTGGGATAACCCACATAGTTATGCAGACGGGGGAAGACAGGTTTTACATACCGCGATCAGTAATGATGAGGGGAAGACCTGGAGGGGATTTAGAGAAGTGCTAATAAAAATCGAAGGGAATATCCCTCATCATGGTGATTTTGGGGTTTCTTATTCTTCTGCAGTCGAAACGGCAGATGGCAAAATAGCATTAATTTCGGGTCAGGGGGCAGGAAAAGCAATTGTCCTGTTTGACCCTGACTGGTTGGAACAGCGTTCTGATAATGATGATTTTTCAAAGGGGATAGTACAATGGACCATGTTTGGCGGTGATAGCGTTACCAAGCTATCAATTCTTCCTAATATGAGGGATAAAAAGGCCCTATTAATCCGTAAGTCAGCAAATAAAAAGGATCTTAATACAGAAGCGGTATGGAATTTCCCTATGGCATCTAAAGGAGAACTAATTCTTAAAATAAGGAAAAATATGGGAAGCCGAGGGATTAATGTAGCTCTTTCTGATCATTTTTCAACATGTGATGATACTATGGCTAATAAACATGCTGTATTTGTTTTCTCTGTTCCCGGCACGAACAAGACATGGGAAAAAAGCGATAATGATATGACGATAGAGGTACGTTGGAGCATAAGAAATAGGAAAGCGTCACTGTATTTGAATAACCAACTTATAAAAATAGCCAGCATTCAACGCCATCCAAATTTCGGGATTAATTACCTGAGGGTTGGCATTCCGGGAGATAAGGAGGATTTGTCAGGATATTATATTAAATCAGTGAACTCTGTTACAAAATAAATAAAACTATGAGTGGAGTTTTAAATACTATTCAGTCCTATACCATTGATGGGAAGGCTCCTGGTCCTCATATTTTGTTAACGGCAGGAGTACATGGGGATGAATACGAGCCAATGTTAGCGGCATTCGAATTGAAGGAATATCTATCAGATAAATTACTGATGGGAAGTGTAACTATCGTTCCGGTAGTGAACGAAAGTGCTTATTCAAAAGGAGATCGTTTCGGTGAGGATCATTTAGACTTGGCTCGTATTTGTCCAGGAAATCAGAATGGCTCCTCTTCAGAAAGATATGCTTTTCAAATAAGTTCCTTGATCAAACAGGCAAATTATTTGATTGATATGCATACCGGTGGATTAGCACATAATATTTTCCCATTAGCGGGGTTCATGCTGCATCCTTCTAAAGAGGTGCTCAACAAGCAAAGGGCGATGGCACTTGCCTTTAATCTACCGGTGATATGGGGTACAGACTATCAACCTAATGGAAGAACTCTATCTGTTGCGCGTGATGAAAATATTCCTGCCATCTATTTGGAATACGGGGGGGGGGCTGGCATTAGAGAGGAGGTTATTAAAGCATATAAGGAGGGTTTCTTAAACCTATTAAGATCATTTAATATGCTTGCCGGTACTGTCAAAAATATTCCTGAAGAAGATCGCTTTTGGGTCGAAGATGCACGTCCAAATAGTGGCTATTTTCAGGGTAAGATGCCGTCCCCTTCTGATGGGGTCTTTATTGCCGAAGTAAAGCCAGGGGAATGTATAAAAAAAGGAAATCCCTTTGGGGTAATTAAAGATCCAAAAAGTGGCAGACATACAGCTATTTACGCGGATATAGACGGATTAATTCTGTCCGTTAGAGTTTCAGTACATGTGTATGCAGGTGATGCACTAGGATCTATTCTCCCAATTTTAAAACCGGAGAAAATTATAATAGAGGGATAACAGCAACCTATCAGTAAAATGGTATGTAAAAATTAAATTTATATTCAGGTTAAACATGACGAATAAAAAAGTGGTTATTGTTACCGGAGCCGGTGGGGGTATAGGAGGAGCGATTGCAGAAAGATTTGCCAAAGAAGAATTTCTTGTTGTATTGGCAGATATCAATGAAGATCACCTACAAGAGAAAAAAGCTTTTATAGAAAAGAAATATGGAACACAATGTTTTTCTTGCCCGGGAGATTTAAGTGATTCAGAGTATATAAACCGGCTCATAGAAGAAACCATCCGGCAATGGGGGAGAATAGACGTGCTAGTCAACAACGCGGTATGGCGGACTATTGAGACCATGCGTACAATAGATATTCAAACTTGGGAAAAGACTTTAAGAATTTGTCTTACTGCACCGGCATTTCTATCCCAAAAAGCAGCTGCTCAAATGGAGAAAATGTCCATCCCTGGTGTAATTATTAATCTTTCAAGCGTTATGTCAAAAAGGGCGGGGGGAAATAGCCCTGCATATATAGCGTGTAAGGGTGCCCTGGAAAGTCTTACGTATGAATTAGCTGTTCTGTACGGTCCCAAAGGCATCAGGGTTGTTTCGGTGAACCCAGGGAACATTGAAACCGAACTGAGTAATGATTATACAGATGAAACAGGGAATAATATCAGTGATAAATTGAAGAAACATGTGAGTGATCTTACTCCACTTCAAAGAGGTGGGCGACCCGAAGAAATAGCTAATGTATGTTATTGGCTTTCCTCTGACCAAGCCTCTTATATAACTGGCACTTCGGTCTTGGTTGATGGTGGCTTACAGCATAATTTTAATGCATACTCTATTAAAAAACTCAATTTAAATAAAGAATTTTGAAAGGTATATGGAAATATAGCCATTTGCTCCCTCAAATTGCTGAAAGATACCAAGTATCCTTAGGTGAGGGTAATACTCCATTGATTAGGTCAAAAAGAATTGGTCCTATACTTGGTTTAGATAACCTGTATTTTAAGTTAGAGATAACCAATCCTTCCGGATCTTATAAAGACAGGTTTGCAGCTCTTGCTGTTGCCGATTTGCTCCAGCATAATGCAACGGCCTGCTTCGCAACCTCAAGTGGAAATACTGGCTCTGCACTTGCTGCCTATTGTGCATCGGCGGGGATCAGATGCTATGTAACTATTGTAGATGGAGCCCCTTCGGGAAAGATAATGCAAATGCGGGTCTATGGGGCTGAGACCATCACAGTTAAAGATTTTGGCATAGACAGCCAGGTAACATCCGAAGTAATGTTAGGTTTAAGGGCTATTGCCGAGAAGTCCGGTTCGCAAGTACAAATAAGCGCCTTTCATTATAGTCCGGTTGGTATGGCGGGCGTTCAGACTATTGCTTTCGAAATTGCAGAAGAGCTTCCCAATCAGAGCATTCAGGTGTTTTCTCCCGCGGGTGGTGGTGGGTTGACGTTAGCTGTAGCAAAAGGATTTAGGCTTTGGGCAGATAGATATCCAGGATTTAGTAATGTCAAAATAAATTGTGTGCAGCCAGATGGTAATAACACCATCGCGGGCCCACTCAGATCCGGAAACCCAAAATCTGTTGCTATCAACAAAAGTACGACCACAATCAGTGGGTTACAGGTTCCTAGTGTAATTGATGGGGATGAAGTTATTAGCATTTGCCGTAAGATGAATGGAAACGGTTATATTGTAAATGATGACTTGATTTACACTTGCCAGGCAGATCTTGCAAATAAAGAAGGGATATTCTGTGAGCCGGCTGGTGCAACTGCTCTTGCGGGATTATTGAAAGGATTGTCGGATGGAGAGATCAACAAAAATGATCATATCGTTTGCCTCGTAACTGGACATGGCTTTAAAGACCCTGTTTCTGAAGAAAAAATAGCCGAACGATCTAAAAATAAATATTTTGATGTGGTTGAAGAATCCTTCAGATACATTGAATCAGAAATAAAAAAAATACAGAAATAAAATGAAAGAAAAATTCAGCGGCATTTGGCCGGCTATGTTTACGCCAATTAATAATGATGGAGAACCGGCTTTAGACCAGGTAGAAAAGTTGGTTGAATTATTTATTTCCCAAAAGCTGGGCGGCATTTATATTCTTGGCTCTACCGGACAAGGATTGCTTTTCACTGAAGAACAGCGTAAACAAGTGACACGACGAGTGGCAGGAATATCAAAGGGGAGGATTCCTATCATTGTACAAGTTGGAGCCCTTACAACGGCAGAAGCAGTAAGGCTAGCAAGATATGCTGAACAATGTGGGGTAGATGCCATCTCCTCCGTCGGTCCAGTTTATTATTCGGGCAATGCAGCTATGGCTTTAGAGCACTATAAAGGGATTGCGAGTTCTACACAATTACCCTTTTTCCCTTACCAATTGGGAGAAAATTTTATACCAGGAGATACTATTCAATTCGTAAACCAGTTGCTTAATATTCCTCATATTGCCGGGATGAAATTAACTACTAATCAATTACTGGAGATTAGTAGTATTCATAATTACGCCGGAGAAAAACTGAAGTTGTTTAGTGGTTCTGATGAATTATTCTGCCATGCATCTTTATGCGGCACTGTCGGAGCGATTGGCTCTTTTTACAATATTTGGGGGCTGCAGTGTAAACAGGTACTGATGGAATTCAAGAATGGCAATTATGCGCTTGCTCAAGAATTCATGCTAGGTTTTCAAAAAGTGATTTGCAAAATACTACCCAACAGTTGGACATTTTTCCGAAAAGCTATGCTATTGAAATATCAAATAGATATCGGTGAGGCAAAAGCGCCGCTGGGGAATACACAAATCGAATGGGAGGATGAGGCTGTGATGAATATTTTTAAAGAGATAGAATCCCTTGCTGTCCATTAGCCGTTTCGGGTCCTTAAATATTTTTCAAGTTTGTCAACCAAGATAATCGTTACTGAACATTAACACCCATTTTATGGAAAATAAAAAGGTAATAACAGGATCAAATGTCCCTAAGAGTTTCCTGCCATTTTCACCAGGCATTCGGGGCGGTCAATTTTTATTCATCTCCGGGCAAGCTTCAGTTGACCTTGGGGGTAATATTGTGCCAGGTTCGTTTGAAGAAGAATGTAGGAGATCTTTCGAGAACCTGAAGGCAATATTGGGTCATGCTGGCCTTAGCACGAAAGATGTTATTCAAGTGCGTAATTATGTGGGTAAGCAAGAGGATTTACCGGCATTTAATAAAATATATAAAGAATATTTCAACGAACCTTATCCGGCACGAACTACATTGATAGGTTGTCTCGGCAATCTTTTAAAATTCGAAGTGGAAGCTATAGCCTCTTATTAAAACATTTTATATGTCCTACAAAATAGCATTATTGGGGATTTATCACGAGTCCAATACTTTTATCAACAGCCCTACCACATTAGAAGACTTTAGAAAAGGGCATTGGCTTAAGGGAGACGACATTCGTAAAGAATATCTTAATGCGTTCCATGAGATCGGTGGCATGTTAGAAGTACTGGAACGAGAGAAGATAGAAGTAATTCCCGTCTTGTACGCCCAAGCAACACCGGGGGGAATAATTACGGCCGAAGCTTATTCCGTCCTTCTAAAGGAATTGTTGGAAGAATTGGATAAGGTACTCCCCATAGATGGCTGTATGGTTGTACCCCATGGCGCAGCCGTTAGTGAATCATTCCTGGATATGGATGGCCATTGGTTAAACTTATTAAGGAATAAACTGGGGGAGCAGGTTCCTATTATTGGTACATTAGATCCTCATGCCAATGTAAGCCCTTTAATGATCGCTTCAACCGATGGCCTGATAGCTTATAAGTCTAACCCACACATAGACCAAAGACAAGTCGGGAAAGAGGCTGCTGCCTTGATGGTGAGCACATTGCAAAAAAAGGTAAGACCTATTCAGGTGCTTGTTCAGCTACCGATGGCAATTAGTATCGAACAACAATATACCAGTAAGGAGCCCTGTAAAAGTCTATATACTTATGTACAAAAACTAAGTAAAGAGAAACTGATTTTATCCATTAGTATTATATTAGGGTTCCCTTATGCAGATGTAATAGAAATGGGATCATCTTTTATTATCATCGCTGATGGTGATAGAGATGCTGCACAACTTGTAGGCAGACAATTGAAATCTTATATCTTGGATCACCTGGATCGGTTTTTAGGTAAGAAAATTAATATCTCTACAGCACTATCATTATTGAAAGAAAGCGAAAAGCCAGTTTTATTGTTAGATATGGGAGATAACATTGGCGGCGGTTCTCCAGGTAACAGCCTCCACTTATTAAAAGCACTTGAACAATTTGGCTTGTATAAATTATTTATTTGTATACATGATCCACTGGCAGTCATAACTGCGACCAAATACGATGTAGGCGACAAGTTTGTGATATCTCTTACTGACATGGATAAAAGTCTCTATGAAATAGAGGTAACACTTCAGCAAGTGCAAGACGGTCATTTTGAAGAAACCCAACCAAGGCACGGTGGGCAGGTCAATTATGATATGGGGAAGATAGCGGTCATTTCCACCGCCAAAGGCAATGTTGTAATGCTGACGTCAAGACGCATCCCCCCATTCAGCCTAAGACAACTTACAACATTCAATATTTTTCCACGCAATTTTGAAGTAGTAGTCGTGAAGGGTGTAAATGCACCAATTGCTGCTTATGGCCCGGAGTGTCCAACCGTCATCCAGGTGAATACGCCTGGCGTAACGCAGGCTGATATGACAGCTTTTAAGTATAAGAACAGGAGAAAACCTTTGTTCCCATTTGAACAATTAAAACAATGATGCATGAATATAGGCAGTCAATCATACAATAGGATACAGAAAATAGCGGATATTCCTTTTTATACGGAAGGTCCGGCAGTTGATAGCAAAGGAAATCTGTATTGTACTACCCTTTCGGGACAGAGTATTTTAAAGGTGACCCCATCAGGAAAAATAGTTGAGTGGGCGCGATCAAAATGGCCGAACGGTCAGATTATTCTGCAAAATGACGACCACCTTATCTGTGATGTGAAGCTGTCGGCTGTCAGAAGGTTTGATTCGGAAGGTCGTTTTATCAGAAATGAAATAGAAGGGTCCTGTTTAGGAGAAAAAATATTTACTCCCAATGATCTGGTCGCAGATGCCAATGGAAATATTTATTTTACTGACTCAATAAAACATAATGGTAAAATTTTCTTTATTGGCAACGATGGTCGGCGGTCCATTTTAGTTACGGATCTATCTTATCCTAATGGGCTTATATTATCTAGGGATCAACACCGCCTGTTCGTAGCAGAAAGTTCTCAGAACAGGATTACTGTCATAGAGCTTGAGAATCCGGGTAAGGTTAAAGGAACCCACCATGTTTTTGCAGATCTTCCACAAAATAAATTAGGTAAATATAACCTGCCGGACGGTCTGGCTTTAGACAACCATGATAATATATGGGTGGCACACTATGGTATGCAGGCAGTGCAGGTGTTATCTCCAGACGGAGATTTATTACATTCAATAGATACAGGGGTACCCCTTACAAGTAACCTTACTTTTATAAATGATAAAACATTGTTTATAACGGGCGGATTTGGAGAGCCTGGCCCCGGTGTTTTATTGAAATATTTACTACAGGATTGTGAAAATTAGAATTTCAGCCTGTTTTCTATTATTCTAGTAAATCAACAAGATAATCATGCAATATTCGAACATCTGTGGCTATCATATTTCAAAGCTTACACTGGGTACCGTGGCGTTAGGATTAGATTATGGTATTTCCAACAAGGAAGGGAAACCAAATCATAAAGATGGAATCGAAGTTCTGTCTGCAGCGATAGAGGGGGGTATTAATACTCTGGATACGGCCAGAAGTTATGGTGATGCTGAACGCTTAATAGGTGACTTTTTAATGCAAAAAAAAGAACCTATTATTAATATAGTTACAAAATTTAAGATTAGTCCCGATAACATCGCCAGTGAACAGAAATTTAAAAATGAAGTTTATCAAAGTATTCGTAATTCATTAAAACAACTACATCTTGAACAAGTGCCTATCTGTTTATTTCATGCCGATAGGCAATTACCGCTAAAAAGAGTAGCTAAGATACTTCCTGGTCTTCTAGAAAATTTAAAAATGGATGGATTAATAGATATTGCGGGCATTTCGGTGGACCACCCCGATGAAGCTGATTTCGTTTTACAGTCTTCGGTCATTGAGGCCGTACAGATACCTCTGAACATTTTTGATCTAAGGTTAATTAAAAACGGAATGATTGACCGGTTGAAAGATCGTGGAAAGATTATATTCGCCCGCAGCATATTTCTTCAAGGGCTCTTTTTTATGTCACCAGATGATTTGAAAGGAAACCTGATTAAAGCTAAAAGATATATAGAACAATTACATAAACTGGCAAAACAAGCTGATATGACTGTGGCTCAGTTAGCCTTTTCCTTCGTGAGAGACACGGAGGGGATTACGAGCATTGTGTTTGGGGCAGTCAATGCGGTACAAGTATACCAAAACGTGCAATTGTTACAAGTCAAAACTCTTAGTAATGAATTGAGAGCACAGGTAAATTCCTATTTTGCAGATGTCCCAGAAGAAATTATTACCCCAGGTATTTGGACTTTATAACTAACTAAAATAGAGATCACATGGATTTATTCAGATTAGACGGGAAAGTGGCTATAGTAACAGGCGGAGCGGGTTACTTTGGGAAGCCGATTTCCCTAGGTTTGGCTGAGGCCGGGGCCCAAGTGGTCATTGCATCAAGAGATGAAACAAAATGTAAAGCTTATGCATCTGTCTTGCGGGAAAGGGGATTGACTGCAGAAGGGGTATCACTTGATCTGTCAGATGATACATCAATTGATAACATTGTAAAAGAAGTAATTAAGAAGTATTCCCACATTGATATTCTTATTAATAATGCGGTATCTCGCTCAGGCATGAAAGACCTTGAGCAGTTAAGCAGAGATGATATTGAAAAAGAGCAATCAATTAACACCTCTGGGTTGATGCTGCTAACTAAATCTGTTGTTGCGGTTATGATTAAACAACGATATGGAAATATTATCAACATCGGATCAATTCAGGGTGTTGTAGGTCCTAATTTCCCTGTATATGGTAAGACTGGAATGACCAGCCCCGTAAATTATACTTACGATAAATGGGGCATGATAGGCTTCACTAAATGGCTTGCCAACAATTACGGAAAATTTAATATCAGGACCAATTGCATAAGTCCAGGTGGGTATGGCCCTGGAGTAGAAGAAAAAAGTAATGAGATATCTGAATTTATAGATAATTATAAAAGGCTTACCCCTTTAGGAAGATTTGCGGAAGACAACGATATAAAAGGACCGGTTATTTTTTTGGCTTCTGATGCTTCCGCCTACATTACAGGGCATAACTTAGTAGTAGATGGTGGCTGGACAAGCTGGTAAAATTATAGATTTAACAATGAATCTTTAAATGAATAAAATCTAAGATGGATGATTCTAAGCCGGGTATATATGCATGGGTCGTAGTGATGGCTCTGGCAATCGTTGGTTGTTTGAATTACCTTGATCGTACGACAATTACTACTATGCGAGTTTCTATTGAAGGAGCAATTCCAATGACTGATGCTCAGTTTGGTTTGCTTACTTCAGTCTTTTTGTGGGTCTATGGAATACTTAGTCCATTTGCTGGATTTCTTGCGGATAAGTTTAGGCGCAGTCGAGTAATAATTATAAGTCTATTTTTATGGTCTGTAGTAACTTGGTTAACTGCTTTTTCAACTTCCTTTGAAGAATTGCTGATTACAAGAATATTGATGGGAATAAGTGAAGCATGTTATATACCTGCAGCCTTGGCACTTATTGTGGATTATCATACAAGGACTACCCGATCTCTAGCTACCGGTATCAATTTGGCAGGAGTTATGGTAGGTTCAAGCTTGGGTTTCTTAGGAGGTATGGTTGCGGAATCTCATAGATGGAATACTATATTTGTTTATCTCGGAATTTTTGGAGTAATTTATTCTATTATACTTCTGTTTATTCTTAAAGATCCTTATAGTAATAACAAACATAAAATAAGCAAGGAAGATTCTCAGACTGAAATTAATTTTTTTAAGACAATTAAGGACTTATTTAAACAGAAAGCATATATCCAATTACTAATTTCGTGGGGACTATGTGGTGCAGTAAGCTGGTTGGTTGTTGGTTGGCTCCCTACCTATTTTCAGGTACATTTTAACCTTTCTCAGGGGATTGCAGGTCTCTACGCAACGGGATACTTATATCCCTCGGCTCTCGTTGGATTGTTAATAGGCGGATATTGGGCCGACCGTTGGAGTAAAGTTAATAAAGCAGCACGAATACTTGTTCCTATAGTTGGTTTATGTATTGGAGTACCTTGTGTTCTTGTGGCGGGCTATACTTTTATTCTTCCTTTAGCGGTTATATTATTTATGGTTTATTCATTATCTAAGGTGTTTTTCGATACCAATATGATGCCTATCCTTTGCATCGTAGTGGATCCACGCTACAGAGCAACCGGGTATGGTATTTTAAATCTCGTCGCTTGTATTATCGGTGGGATTGGTCTGTATGCGGGGGGGGCATTACGAGACTTAAATGTTAGTTTGGGAAGGGTATTCCAAGCCGCTGCGTTGTTAATGATACTTAGCATACTGTTACTAATATTGGTAAAAAAACAATTAATTAAAATGAAAGATTGATTTTATTCTTTAATGAAATAAAGTATGTTAGAGCTAATATGAATGATAAAAAGTCCTACCAAACAAACAAATACTTTAGCTCCATTGGACTAGGCTGTGTGACTTTTGGCCGGGAAATAGACTGGAAGACCTCTTTTGCAATAATGGATTTCGCCCGATCAAGAGGGGTAACGTTTTTTGATACAGCAGCTTCATACGGTAACGGAGCGTCTGAAACCATCATAGGGGACTGGTTAATCAAGCAGCAACCTGAAGGTGAATCCATAATGGTCGCTACCAAAATACTTCCACCTTATACCCCCTCTAACATCCGTCAATCAGTTCATCAAAGTCTAAAGCGTTTGCGTACTCCTTTCATTGATGTACTCTATTTACATCGCTGGGATCCGGATATTGAATCTATATCAACATTGGAAGAACTTCATCATCTTGTACAAGAAGGGAAAGTCCGTGTGATTGGAGCTAGTAATTTTAATGCAGCTCAATTAAATCATGTTTTACAAAAACAGATAAGCCATAGACTGACATATTTTCAAACGATTCAAAATAATAATAATCTCGCCGTCAGTGATGTAAATGATGAGATTAGAGATATTTGCCGTCAGTATAATATTGCCATTGTTACCTATAGCCCTTTGGGGGCAGGGTTTCTTACGGGTAAGTACCATGAAGGGGCGACATCAGGTACACGTTTTTCTTTGATACCGGGTCATCAGGCTATCTATTTTAATGAGCACGCTTTCAACCGATTAGCAAAGCTTCAAGCAGTTTCCCTGAATACGGGATATTCTCCTTCTTACCTCGCGCTTGCTTGGGCGCTTCATCAGCAGGGTATCAGTTCTGTACTAGTGGGTGGACGCTCTATAGATAATCTTGAAATGGCGCTTTCTGCACTTAATTTTGACAGCCTCAAGATTTTTTCGGAATTAGAATCCATTTCATGAAATGTGTTCAAATCAAACTGCCGAAAAAATACTATAAATTGGTATTGTGCTCTTTCCCTTAACATAAGGAAGGGTATAGTTCAGAACTCCTTACTCCACGCAGTTTGAAGATGCCCGCTATTCGCTCGTTCGTGTGTGTGGGTTTCATTCGTGTATTCGTGTATAGCTTTTATTCGTGTATTCGTGTGTGGCCGTTTAACACTCATGCTCGCATTGGAAGGCCGGAATCCACAAATAAAACTTTTTTCATCAAAACTATTCGTGCGTTCGTTTGTGTGGCTTTCGTTCGTGTATAGCTTTTATTCGTGTATTCATGTGTGGATGTTTAACATTCATGCTCGCATTGGAAGGCAGGAATGTACTAATAAAACTTTTTTCGTCAAAGCTATTCGTATATAGCAATTATTCGTGCATTCGTGTGTGGCCCTTTAACACTCATGCACGAATTGGAAGGCCCGAATGCACAAATAAAACTTTTTTCGTCAAAGCTATTCGCTCGTTCGTGTGAGTGGGTTTCATTCGTGCATTCGTATATAGCAATTATTCGTGTATTCGTGGTCGTTTTCATCCTGCATTCGTGCCTGGCAGAATAAGATGATAGCTATTGATGCCAATCAGGTCTTTTTATGGCAATACTTCATTAAATCAATTTCGCATTATAACTTTAGTAGATAAGAATGATTTAGACCTTCTAACCTTATTAGCTTTTTTCCCTCAGTAGAGTCAGAAAATACTTTTTGATTTAATTTTTCAATTTTTCTGAAAATGTTCCACGATGATCCTTGCCTTTGCCCTTCCGACTTCTGCTCCCAATTCCCTTTCAGTCAATTGTTTTATTTTATTGACTGACCGGAATTTATTTAATAACTGATCGGCTGTATGTTTGCCGATCCCGTTTATTTGCTCCAGTTCATTGACGAATGTTCCTTTACTCCTTTTCTGACGATGAAAAGTGATTCCGAAACGATGCACTTCATCGCGAACACGGCGGATCAGCCTCAGGCTTTCCCCTTCGTAAGGAAGCTTCAGGCTTTCTTTATCTCCGGGAAAAAATATTTCTTCCACGTTCTTTGCTAGCCCCACCAAAGTCATGCTGCCGGTTAATCCCAACTTCTGAATGCTCTCCATGGCAGCACCTAATTGTCCTTTGCCGCCGTCAATGATCACAAGCTGCGGTAAGGATTGCTTTTCATC
>SCQV01000592.1 GCA_004299085.1 Chitinophagaceae bacterium
TGGCACTAATGCACGAATGAGTTTAATTATCTCACAGATGGCAAACCTTAAGAGATGTGGCTATTCGTGCATTAGTGGTTGAGGTCAGCCTCTATGGGGTAACTAAACGCCTCTTTCTATAAAATTAAGTTTCAAACCCAGCGGCCTGCCAAAGGCAGGGTTTGCATGTTTATAGTCTCCCAATAAGACGATTTATGTTTAGCCAATAAGAACTATTTAAAATTTGTAACTACCTGTTTATCAATGGACAAATTTAAGTTCTATAAAAGAAATAATGCCGATGCAACGGCTGGTACGACCCCTGTGGGGTCGCATGTGAACTTTATATTTATTTCTATAAATATTTGATATCTCTGGCATCAATCTACGATCATTAAACGCTTAATTCTATTTATTCATACAGATAAGGAATAATGAATCTGCGATTATTTTAAAGGATCAGAATCGTCTTCTTACTTTCCCATACGCATCACCTTACCAATCCAAAGATCATTCCCGGCATTTTACTTGGAATAATCATCAGGTTACTTTAGGGCATCTCGAAAAACCACCTATAGATTCGTGGAAACCTGCCGGCTGGCAGGTCCGTGCTATTCATGGCCAAATAAGACTAAAAATAAGGTTCTGAGAGATGCCCTTTATTAAATACAGGTTTTGACAGAAGCTGCCCCGCATATTCATCCTGATTTGAATAGCCAGAGCGTTGTTACCAAGATTGCGATTAAATGCAAATTTTAATACGCTGACTAACCGTTTGCTTTCGTTAGCTAAACCCTGGGGATATACACAGGAATGGCTTTTTATCTTTACGTCTTATTTAAAGTGGAAGTCTTTAGCTAATTAATACAATCTGACATTATGAAAAAGTATTACATTTTATTATTCGCGTTAGTGGTACTCGGTTTTTGTGCCGGCACTCCCGCATTCGCACAACAAAGTGTGTTAAACCCTAATGATACCCTTGTAAATTATGACCCTGCTAATCCACCCGCTTTGCCGACTACATCCGGCGTAATGATAAAATGGATACGGGATCCTAAAATGGGCTGGAATACGTCTCCTTATAAAGCCTATTTCTACAGTACTGGAAACCAAAGTGGTGTGCCTTTCCGTCTGCTTTTTCCTAAGAGCTACGGTACAGATCCGAATAAAATTTATCCTTTGTTGATATTTTTTCATGGTGCCGGCGAAATCAGCAGGAATGGATATTATGATAATGAGTTGCAATTGGCAAATTGTGCCCAGACAATTATGAATGCTGTATCAAATGGCTCTTTCGATGGGTTCGTCTTGTTTCCACAAACGACTTCAAGCGATTGGATTAATCTATTTCCAGGAATAACAGGAATTATAAATTATATGGTTGCCAATGATCAGGTGGATATAAGCCGGATTATTGTTAGTGGTTTATCCATGGGTGGGCATGCAACCTGGGATTTTGCGGAGCGCAATCCTGGTCTTGTGGCCGGAGCAACGCCCATCAGTGCTGATCCCTATTATTATGGCACCATTAATATGATTGATTCATTACAGAATATTCCTATTTGGCTATCTCAGGGCGGGCTGGATACAGACCCCTATGAAAGTGCCTCTAATCAATTAGTAAGCAATTTACGCAATGCAGGCCTGAACGTACGCTATACGGTTTATCCCAACTCGGGGCATGGCGTCTGGAATGCCCACTATGCAGAACCGGATGCCTTTTCCTGGATGCTGAATGTAAATAAGACCAACCCGCATGTTTATTATGGACAGACTTTATTTTGTACAGGTAGTCCAATTAGTGATACACTGGGCATAACCGCGGGCTTTCAGGCATATCAATGGTCAAAAAACGGGGTAACTATTCCCGGAGCTACTTCCAATATCTTAGTCGTCACAGATACAGGAACTTACGCAGCCAGATATATGGTAAATGGCCAATGGACTTATTGGTCTCCAACTCCGGTAACAATAATCTACCGGGCATTTACCCAGACCCCACCGATTACGGTAGCTGGCCTGATGAGCAGGGTTATTCCCGCACCTGATGGAAATACTTCTGTAACTTTGGCACAACCCTCCGGATATGTCAGTTACACATGGAAGAACGCTGCTGGTCAGGTAGTGGGTAGGGACTCTCTGCTAACAACCTCACAGCCGGGGAATTATGTGGCTACTGTTACCGAACTCACTGGCTGCCCCGCAAAATCATCTGATTCCTTTTATGTAGCTTCCGCTTCAGGCCCCAATCCCCCCAGCGCAGCTTCTGCCTTGACGGCTTTTGCACTATCGCAGACTTCTGTTCAACTTAACTGGAGCCGTAATCCGCATCCGGTGAATAATGAAACAGGATTTGAGGTATATCGCGCTACTCAATCGGGAGGTCCTTACCAACTGGCAGGCATAGCGCCTGCAGATACGGTACAATTCACTGATAACAATTTAACCCCTAACACAAAGTACTTTTATATTGTTCGTGCCATTGACAGTACCGGAGCAGCGCCAGTTTCAAGACAGGATAGCGTAGTTACTTTTGTAGATAAACAACCGCCAACGGCGCCGGGGAACCTCACTGTATTGGGTACAACACCTAATTCGGTAAGCCTGCAATGGAGCCCTTCCACCGATAACGTATCCGTCCAGAACTACTACGTATATATAAATGGTGTAAGAACGTATGTAACCGCCGGCACTGCTTTTACCGTAAACAATCTCACTTATAAACAGTATTATACTTTCACCATAAAGGCAGTGGATCCTTCTGGAAATATTTCAGCCCCTAGTAATCAGGTAGTAACCGCAGCAGTAAACAGGGGATTGAAATACCGCTATTATACATTTACTGGTACATGGAATAATATCCCTAATCTTTCATCTCTTTCAGCGCTGGATAGCGGTATGATTAATAATATAACGCTGTCGCCCGCTACACAAACCACTAATTTTGCTTTTTCCTTCAAAGGATATATTAATATAAGAATACCCGGGACCTATACTTTTTATACGAATTCAGATGATGGAAGCAACTTGTATATCAATGGAACCCAGGTAGTCAATAATGACGGCCAACATGCCGCACAAGCCAAATCGGGCACTTATAGCTTTAGCCAGACAGGTCTGTACCCCTTTGAGGTGGATTATTTCCAGCAGGGTGGAGGATATTCATTGACTACTTCCTGGCAGGCAAGTTCGCTGGGAATTCCACAATCTCAGATACCCGACTCAGCTTTTACAGAAACCGATTCTTTACAAGGAACCGTCCCTGTCATGCCTTCAAGCATTACTGCTAAAACCGTTTCTTATAATCAAATCAATCTAAACTGGACGGATAACAGCAATAATGAAACCGGCTTTGAAATTTACAGGGCAAGCGTTTCCGCCGGCCCTTGGCAGATTATATACACAACCAAAGCAAATATGACTGCTTTTACTGATTCAACTGTTTCACCTTCCACGACCTATTATTATAAGGTTCAGGCAGTGAACCAATATGGCTCCTCCGGTTTTGCATCGTTGACTCAGAATAATGCAGCTACAACTTTACCACTACCGCCAGCCCCACCTGTCCCCGGTTTGGTGACTGCTGTTGCGGTTTCTGTTAGCCAGATCAACCTCACATGGACTGATACATCAACTAATTTAGCCGGATATAATATCTATCGTTCTGATGTCAACAATACTGGCTTCAGGAAGTTGCAACAAGTGCCTGCAGGCGTAACTTCCTATTCGGATTCTACTCTTTTCTCTAATACAACCTATTATTACAAAATTTCAGCAACCAATACCGGTGGCACTTCAGGGTATAGTGACACGGCGTATGCCACCACACTCAATCAGATACCGGTAGTGTCTTCTATTTCCAATCAATACATCCGGTATGATACGACCACAGTAATCAGTATCAGCGCAGTTGATTCTGACGGCGATGCATTGACTTTAAGTACCAAAAACCTTCCTTCATTCGGTTCATTACACGATAATGGCGATGGAACAGGTACGCTCGCCTTTTCTCCTTCTCCCCTTCAAGGAGGAACTTATTCGAATATTCGCGTGTTTGCAATAGATCAACATGGCGGTGTGGACAGCGTTTCCTTTACTTTATCTGTTGGCGCCAATAATCCACCGGTCATAAAACCAATTCCCGTGCTTCAAGTAAGCACGTTTAATACTGCAACTGATACGATTTTTGTTTCCGACCAGAACACCAATGTTTCGCTCACCTGGCAGATAGCAGGGCTGCCTTCTTTTATTGATACATCCAGTGATAATCGGGGTAACCTGATACTGAACATTCAGCCAGGGGCGAGTGATACAGGTAATTATTCTTTTGCGGTTTCAGTTACGGACAACTATGGAGGTGTCGATCGAGACACCGTGAGTCTGAGTGTAAATTATCTCCCGTTAAAAAAGTGGTATATCAATTTTGCATCCAATTATGCATGGATGACTTATCCGGGTAGCCCTTGGAATAATGTACGCAGTGATACGGCAACCAACTTCAAAGATGGTCAGGGCAACAGCAGTAGTGTAGGGTTGCAATTAAATACGAATTGGTGGGCAACGCAAATGGTAGGAGCACAAACGGGGAATAACAGTGGTATATATTCCGATACAGTGATGAGAGATAATTATTACTTTGGGATTTTGGGAGGACCGAATTCAGTCAGTGGAGCAGTAACAGGATTAGATACTACCAAGACATACAGCATTACTTTCTTTGGGAGTAGTACCTGGCAGGGCACGAAGGATAATGGATATACGGTATATCAGATTGGGTCGAGGGCTGATTCCATTCATGTGCAGAATAATACCAGCCAGACGGTTACCTTTTCCAATCTTACGCCTGCAGCCAATGGATCCATTCCTTTCACGATGAGATTAGGTGCCAACGCATCGGGAGGATTTATCAATGCGATGGTGGTCACTACAGATGCCAGCATTTCGCCGGCGACTCCTTTAAATCCACAATTAAGCAATGTTGGAGCAAACGGCCATAATGCTATACAAATAAGTTGGCAACAAGGATCTACTAACACTGACTCTGTGGAGATATACCGTTCCACAGGCGTGAGCGGGCCTTATACACTTATCAACCCGGGAATGGCGAATGGTTATGCCACCGGTTATGTGGACACCGGAATATCCTCAATGGCCGCTAATTATTATTACTATCTGATCGCTGCTAATGCTTACGGCCGCTCAAAAGCCAGCGATACCGTTTCTATGACCACCTCTCAATATGTGGATAAACGGAAGTGGTATATCAATTTTGCATCCAATTATGCATGGATGACTTATCCGGGTAGCCCTTGGAATAATGTACGCAGTGATACGGCAACCAACTTCAAAGATGACCAGGGCAACAGTAGCAGCGTAGGGTTGCAATTAAATACGAATTGGTGGGCGACTCAAATGGTAGGGGCACAAACGGGGAATAACAGTGGAGCATATTCGGACACAGTGATGAGAGATGATTATTATTTCGGGATATTGGGAGGTCCGGGGTCAGTCAGTGGGGCAGTGACAGGATTAGATACTACCAAGACATATAGTATTACTTTCTTTGGAAGCAGTACCTGGCAGGGGACAAGGGATAATGGATACACCGTATATCAGATTGGGTCGAGGGCTGATTCCATTCATGTGCAGAATAATACCAGCCAGACGGTAACTTTTTCTAACCTTAAGCCAGGTGCCAACGGTTCGGTACCCTTCACGATGAGATTAGGTGCCAACGCATCGGGTGGCTTCATCAATGCAATCGTGGTCAGTACAGATACTAAGGCGCTCCCCACTACGCCACTGAATGTGCAGGTAAGCAGTAAAACGGTAAATGGCGGTAATGCCGTCCAGGTAGGATGGCAATTGGCCTCAACTAATGCCACCACCATTGAGATATATCGTTCCAAAAGCGAAAGTGGTCAATATATTTTACTTGATCCGGATTCTTCGAATGGATATAAAACCAGTTATGTAGATGATTCCGTTTCCTCTGGCAGTACCTACTTTTATTATCTGGTCGCAGCTAATGCTTATGGCAGTTCAGCCACTAGCGATACGGTTTCGATAACAATACCACAATATATTGACAACCGGAAATGGTATATCAATTTTGCTACGGATTATGGATGGATGTCTTATCCAGGTAGCCCTTGGAATAACGTACGGAGTGGTACAATGGCTAACCTCATAGATAATCAGGGGAATAGTAGTACGGTAGGATTGCAACTTCAAACAAGTTGGTGGGCGACCTATACCAATGGGACACAAACAGGGAACAACAGTGGAGTATATCCAGATAATGTGATGAGAGATTATTATTATTTTGGAATTTCAGGTGGCCCGAACACAGTTACAGGAATGGTAACGGGACTGGATACCTCCAAGACGTACAGTATTACTTTCTTTGGAAGTAGTACTTGGCAAATAACACCGGATAACGGATATACGGACTATCAGATTGGATCCCAAATAGATTCAATTCATGTTCAGGGAAATACAAACCAAACGGTAACCTTTTCAAATCTCAAACCCGCTGCCAACGGATCCATCACATTCACGATGAGTAAAGGAGCCGGAGCCTCAGCAGGATTTATTAATGCGATGGTCGTGACCACCTATTCAGCTTACCCCCCTGCCTCACCCATTAATTTCCATGTGAAAAATGAAATGATAAACAATAATAGTGCAGCCGGATTGAGTTGGCAGCCGGGGTCTAACAATACGGATACAGTTAAAATCTATCGGGCGACAACTCCGGCAGGAACTTATACGTTGCTGAACCCTGGAATAGGTAACGGAAATGCTGTCACCTATACGGATACTGCAGTTTCTTTGGGGACTACTTATTATTATTACCTGGTAGCAGCTAATGCCTATGGGAATTCATTGCCTACTGATACGCTTAGTGTTACCAGCTCAAATGTTTTACCAGGTAAGCCATTGAATGTACAGTTGTCAAATGCGGTGGTAGATAGCGGAAAGGTAAACGCTGTGGGTGTAAGCTGGCAGCAGGGATCAGCAAACGCAGATACTATTCAGGTGTACCGGTCAACGAGTAAAGCAGGATCTTATTCCTTATTGAATCCGGGCATGGCCAATGGCAGTTCTACCGGCTACCAGGATATAACAATATCATTAGGTACGACTTATTATTATTATCTGGTAGCGGTAAACGCCTTTGGTAATTCAGGCCCTACGGATACAGTAAGCATTACCACGAATGCCGCACCGCTTCCGCCGCCGGTCATATCCTCCATTCCCACCCTGCATGTGTCAGGCGGACTTACGGATACCCTGACGGTTTCTGCCAGCGCATCCGGAGCCAATGTCACCTTTACGCTTCAGCAGGCGCCTTCTTTTATCTCTGTGCAATCTACCGGAGACAGCAGTGCCAGCTTAATTTTGTCTCCACAAACCACGGATTATGGATATTACGACAGCATTCAGGTAGTGGCCAATGCTTCCAATGGAACCAGCAGTGCTGAATATTTCAATGTGTATGTTGATAATGGTGGGGTTACACAGGTCATTAACCTCAACTTTACGGATGCTGCCCATGCTTATCCCGGAAATTCCTGGAACAATCTTAATTTCATAAACTTGCTCAATAATCAGTTTAATAATCTGATTAATAATTTTGGGCAAACTACCAGAGCGTCCGTTACAATGATAAATACCTGGTCTGGTGCTGCGGACTATGGTGCAGATACCTATAACAATTCAGGCTTTGTGCCTGATTCTGTGATGACCTCCTATTATTTTATGACTGATACGGCATCCAGAAATATTCTGATTTCGGGACTTGACACAAGCAAGCGGTATAACCTGGTATTCTTTGCATCTTCCAATAATGGTGGGAATACGGATTATACTACCAATTACACGGTCAATGGTCAAACAGTTTCCCTGAATGGAATTCGGAATACCTCGAAGTCGGTTAGGATTAATGGAATACAACCAAATAGCAGCGGCAATATTTTGCTCTCTGTTGCTATGGGATCTACTGCATCGCAAGGTATCCTGAATGCCATGACCATAGAATCCTATAATAATGGAGCGATTATTGCACCCGCTAACCTGATCGCCGTTGCCAATGGGAATAATGTGAGCCTGACTTGGAGCGACCGGTCTTATAACGAACAGCAATTCCAGATATGGAGGGCACAGGCATTAAATGGAACCTATACCAATATTGCTAATGTTCCTGCAGGTAGTACCTCTTATGTTGATAACACGGTGGCCGCCGACACTCGCTATTTCTATAAGGTCTTCGCATCAAATACTACCGGACAGTCTCAGCCAAGCAATATTGCTTCTGTAACCACTCCAAAGTATGCAGTGTATGTGAATTTTAACAATATGGAAGCACCCGCCCCTGCACCATGGAACAACACCCAAACCACTCCTCAACCAGGAGCAATATATGGGCCGCTCTTCGATAGCAAGGGAAATAATTCAGGAATTACATTAAACATGATTGTCAATTTTGAGGGTGAAAACTCCAATGGTGTAAACACTGGGAATAATTCAGGGATTTATCCTGACCTTGTTATGCAAAGTGCATTATATCTTGATAATGGTTTGGATACCATTTCCATGCAGGTTAGTGGCCTTGATCTTTCCAAGGAATATGATTTGACTTTCTTTGGAAGTATTACCGGATGGGGATGGATTAACACTACTCAGTTTATTGCTAATGGCCAGCTTGTTTCTCTGGAAACAAGCTATAATTCCAGCAATACGGTTACCCTTAAGGGATTAACTCCGGACCAGAATGGACAAATCATGGTCAAGATTATTTACACGTCTCAGTCCAGATTTGCTATTTTGAATGCGATGATCATTAAGGGTTATACGAATTATGATAATAATGGTAATCCAGTCATTAACCCGAATCTCTTCATGTTTAACAGAGGAATGTCTGCCATCTCGCAACATAACATTATGTTGAAAAATGATACGGCATCTACACTTGCTTTACAAGTGTTAAAAGCTTACCCTAATCCGTTTAGTCAAAGCGTAAATATAATAATCAACAGCGGGGTTAATGATCAATTGATACTCAGCCTTGTTGGAAGCAATGGCGCTGTTATGGACAGACAATTGAAATCCGTTTTCAAAGGGATCAATTCCTTCAGATACCAGCCATATAATAATGCAACATCTGGTTTTTATATTCTAAACATTCGCTCTGTTACTACCGGAAAATCTGTCAGCGTTAAGCTGATTAAGCAATAGAGCTTTTGTGGATTCCTCATTTTCCGGCTGATTAAAGAGAGTTCTTTATCGGCCGGAATTAATTTTTGGCTAGCTTACTAAATAAGTTGAAGATCAAACGAAACGAGGGTTCATACTACTGCTTCCCTGTTAGGTAAGTGCCCCAAAGGTTATTATAGGGACAACCTCCCGGCTAAACCTGAAATTCATCAGTGCCGTGAGGACGGATAATAATCCGATTAGTTTTTCGGATAGTCATAGTCTGGGTTTCATAGGAAATAATAATAAAACTTTTACCTTTTTTACATACTAATTACTAAGCGCCACCCGGCTATTTATTATAAACACCTGAACTTACTGCATAGCCCATAATTTCAGGACTCCTGATCTCTCGCAAAATGAAAACGCGTGAATTTGTCATCATCGCATTGCGATCCGGCCTTAGAAAAAAGGCAACCTGCCCTGCCCTATGCATGGGTGAAGAAAATTTACAGGGAAGGCGTGAAAATGAAATCAATGTTCCAATGTGAAAAGATATCATAAAGCCGGTAAGCCCTCCTAATGCATGGATGTAGGCAAATGCTTGAGCTATTTCATTCCTGCCTTTGCCGGCGCAGGTTAGCCGGAGATGTATCCGCCTGAGGCGGGAGCTTTTTCTCGCCAGTTCGGAACGATGCTGTACCGATGCGTC
Source organism: Chitinophagaceae bacterium (assembly GCA_004299085.1). Lineage (GTDB taxonomy): Bacteria > Bacteroidota > Bacteroidia > Chitinophagales > Chitinophagaceae > FW021-bin31. Next base: position 9,893 of record SCQV01000592.1, read on the forward strand.
AGCACTTGACTTTTCCCTGCCTAGCCGGCAGGCAAGGTTTGTTACTTTCTTTGCTTCTCCACAGGAGTCCTTTGGACAAGGCAAAGAAAGTAAAAGATGAGAAAGAGCTAAAAGATGACGTTGAGAAAAATGCTACTGATTTCCGCAATTTCATTTTGCGAGTTAATAGCCTGAAAGTATTGATTTTTCATTATGGGTCTGAATTTAACGTGAGCTCAATGATTACGTCACTGATTTTAGAATAGTTAGGATAAAAAAATGTATCTCCTCAAAAAGTCAGTGTATGAAGGTAAGATTTAAATGCTCTAAACTAAGTTAGGAAGATAATTGGATGGTTATCAATGAACTGTGAAGAAAAGGGTCTTTTGAATGAAGACACCCCCGACGCAATCTCCTTTAGACAGCAAGTATAGACACTTCACGGATACTCCGCAGATGGACTGTGGATAAGGTATGGATCAAGGGTATTAAAAGCGCGCTCGATGCATGAATGAGTACTGATGATCAGGCGAATCAGGGAATGATACAGCATGGTCAAAGCCGGTAAACAAACCGGCATGAAACCATTGAAACGTCGTTGCTGAAGTTCAGGAATTATCTTTCCAGCCACATCCATCATTAAAGATTTGGGTATATGAACGTGAGTGCAGAGGATCATTAAATGAGCCTCCATTAATGGCCGGAGATGTATGTTTTATCATGGAGCACTCCTTCACCCAATCAAAGAGCAGGACAAAAGAAGGATACTTGTCTTCTCCCTACCTTCTCCCTATTAAAAGCGCACTAAAGGTTATAAGCGAGTCGGCAATATTATACCTTGATTATCAAAGTGAAATGGATCGGACTCACGTTAATTTATAATTCATGATTGTTCACACAGCCCCGACCGATAACTGATAACCGATAACCGATCCCCAACTAATATGTCCCATTCCCCAATTCTCATTTTCCACTATAATCCCTAAGACGTAATTTTGTACTGGATTTAATAGTAAAATCATCATTCTTTAAAAGTTATCCTATGAACATCACATATCTTCTCAAGTACCTGTGGGGGAAAAAATGGGTGATTATTCTACCCACTATCATTGCAACAGCGGTTGCATGGTTCTATTTTCGGAACGAAGGAATAGCCTATACTTCTACTGCAGAAATATCAACGGGATATTTTGAAATAAATCCGCTGAACAGTAATCTTAATCATAATAACACAGTACTGTTTAATAATGTGGTTCAGACTTTGAAATCAAACCAGGTGCTGGATCAGGTTACATACAGCCTTTTATTGCATGACATCGGCAACAAGGACCCCTTCCGCAAGCCTGGTGATGCATCACAACTAGATCAGATGATAAAGCAGTTCCCGGGTGGAAAGGCTGCCCTGATGTTAGCTTTAAGCAATAAAGCAAATTCTTTCAAAGCACTTGATCTCTCTGATAATAATGACAGGCTCATTCGCAGAATAGCTGATATATATGGCTATTCTGCCGATGCTATCACAGAAAAAATTGCAAATATCGCCATAATTGAAGGTTCTGATTTCATTGATATCACGGCTACTACTGAAAATCCAGCACTAAGTGCTTTTATCGCTAATAATATTTGCAGAACTTTCCTGGAATTTTACCAAAATAAGAAGCAGCAGGCCTCGGCAATGTCATTGGATTCCTTGCAGAATTTGGTCAATGCCAGAAAACAGATTCTTGAAAGTAAACTAAAATTATTGCCTAATGCGGCTGACATGAACAACCCAATGGGAATGATTGGGACCTTTCAAAATCAACTGACACAACAAAAGCTTGATCTGATCAGAGCGCAGACAACATTGGATAATGTAAACAGGCAAATCAGCGCTGCATCAAAGCAGGGAGGAGGATTAGCCAATAATGAGGACATCATTGCGCTCAGGACCAGTCTTGATAATTTAATTACACAATACACTAACGGAGGCTCCAGTGATCCTGTTCTTGCAGATAAGATCAATGGAGTTCGTAAACAGCTTCAGCAAAAATTATCAGATGCGGGTGTTGGCACTATATCCAACCCGATAGGGGATTTGCTAAAACAAAAGATGGCTCTGAACCTGCAGGTAGAAATTGCCCAGCAAACCATTAAGGATTTGCAGACTAAGTTAAATGAACTGAATAATTCTGTTAAGTCTTCGGTTTTGGACCAAAGTGTTGCCCAGGGGATACAGAATGAGGTGGATGCCGCCCGACAGGGATATACACAGGCAAATGATCTGCTGAACCAGACACTGAATTACAATATTTTTCCGGGTAATAATTTCAGGCAGACGCTGGTTGCAAGCCCCCCCCTCAATCCTGATCCTTCCAAGGAAATTAAAAAGATTGCCTTTGCTGGTACAGGCGTATTCTTTGCGTTGATTTTTATTCTGCTGTTTTTTGAAGTGTTAGATACTAGCATCAAATCACCTTCCTACCTGAAAGAAAACGTGCCGTTGCCTCTGTTGGCAAATCTGAAGCACATTGGAATGAAGTCTCCATCGCTTGAAGAATTATTTAATGCAAACGGAACGCTGCCTGAGTATAAAAAAGGGTTCCGGGAGCAGGTAAAGCAATTGCGTTACGAAGTGGAGAGTTCCGGGAAAAGATGCTTCCTGGTGGCAGGATATCATGCCGGCTCAGGAAAAACAACCGTTATCCGTGCGCTGGCTGGAAGCTTAAGTCTTAAAAATAATCAGGTATTATTGGTGGATGCTAACTTCCACAACAATGCCCTTTCTAAAATATATGGCGCAGGGGAGGTACTGGAAACGCTTAAAATAAAAGACGATCCGGCATCTGATAATAAAATGATATTAGAAAATGTAACTGCCACCAATGATAAGAATATTAAAATAATAGGATGTGGCAGTGGTGACCATACGCCAGACGAAGTATTGCCGGAAAAGAATGTATTACAGGTGTTAAAAAACAGTTCCTTGTTTGATTACGTGCTGATCGAAGGTGCTGCGCTTAGTCAGGGGCCTGATTGCAAGGAGCTGCTGAAATATACAGAAGCAGTTCTTCTCGTCTATGCTGCCGATCAGACGTTAACTGAAGAAGATAAGAAATTGGTGGAATTCTTGCAGAAGCAGAAGGTTGAAATATTAGGCTCTGTACTTAATCGGATTAATGAAAATAACCTGGCTTTGTAAAAGCATCCTCTTAATGGCCGAGATATGATAAATAAAACGATATCTTGTCTCTATAGTTCTTTTACTATGAGGAGTATTTTGAAAACAAACATACAATCCTTGCCTTCAGGATGTTTTGCCCGATAATCCTTCAATACAAAACACCATGAACAATAATAAATGGGTATATCAGCTATTGGAATTTTTGTTACTAACACTATTCACAGGTGTCTTTGCATATATTTTTATAAAGATTTTATTTTTATAAATGAGTTCATTTTTTCTTGAATATGCTGTTCAGGAATTGACGTAAAACAAATAATTATTAATGCCTTCATTGAGTAAAATAAGAGCGTCCTTGTCATTTCATAAGTCCGGGAGATGGTGCGTATTTTTAATCCTTGTTTGTGTGGCATCGATCTTAGCTGGTATTATCGGATTAACAAGTAGCAATATAGGAATACTGATTGCAGTAATTGCTTTAGGAGGTATATGCTTTTTGCTGATTATCCAAAACATTGAAATAGGCTTTTATTTTGCTTTAGCCCTTGGTTTTTTATATGCCGGCGTTTCTCGAATTTTTAATAATGAATATAACTTAACAACCCCCCTTTTACTTCTGATCGTGTTATTGTTTGGGATATGGATACTTAAGGGGGCCTTAAAAAAAGATTCGGTTAAAGTACCCTGGCACCCGATTATATTATTTGATTTAGTGATGTCTGCTTATGTGGCGCTGGAGGTATTCAACCCTGTTGCAGCTTCAATACCCGGATGGTTGTCTATTTTCTGGCAGGGAATTGTGTATATTTTATTCCTTTTTATCGCCTTGCATCTCTTAAGCAACATAAAAAAGATTCGTTTCTTTTTCAGATTTATTTTTGGGATAATTTTTATTACGGCTCTTTACGGTTGTATTCAGCAATGGTTAGGTTTTTCCTCTTCTGATTGGAGATGGCTGAATACTAACCCCCGCATTATTGGCTTGTTTTCCCTGCCGGGAGAAGGTATAAGAAAGTTCTCTTTCTTGACGGATCCTGCAAATTATGGAACTATGATGGCCAGCGGCCTGGTAGGCATGTTGGTTTTAATGAATGGCCCATTTAATAAGAAAAAAAAGATACTGCTGGGACTTATGGCTGTAATTACCTTTCTGGGAATGTCATATTCCGGAACGCGGACTGCCAACGTAATGATAGCAGCCGGAGTATGCGTGTATATTCTGATGACCCTTTATAAAAAATCCACTCAAATCGTAGCGATATCCTTTTGTATCATTTTGGGATTCCTATTGTATGCACCCATTCATAACAATGTAACGATAAACAGATTCAGAACGGCCTTTGTAAATCCTAAGTATGATCCATCTTTCGATGTCAGACTGCATAATCGCAGAATGATGCAACCTTTTATGCATCAGCATCCATTTGGGGCAGGGATTAGCACGGTAGGCGCTGCAGGACAAAAATATAATCCTCAATTATTCTTGGGTAATGTTCCCCCCGATGGTGCCTATTTTAATATCGCGTTGGAACAAGGCTGGATTGGCTTATTATTAACCTTTGCGTTCGCAATATGCATACTATATTATTGCGTTCATTATTTTTACCAATCCAGGAACGAAGAGATTAGGATTTACTATGCAGCGATAACCGCGATGTTATTTTCAATGTATCTGGGAGCCTATGCCCAATTTACAGTAACCTCTATTCCTCAAAGCCTGATTTATTTTTCTCTCTTAGCTTGTATTATTAAATTACATACTTTTGAAGTCGCTCCTGAATTATCGAAATTAAATTCATAAAAACCATATCAAAATGAAGTCGTTACCAATAAAATATTTCTTTACAGGAGCACTGCTCACATTCTTGTCCTGTCCGCTTTTTGCACAGATCAATGCGCCCGAAACAGGAATGCGCCCCAATCCCAGCATAACGGAGAAGCTGGTAACGCTGGCGTTGCAAAACCCTCAATTGGAAATAGCAGACCACAATATCAAGATAGCAAAGTATCAGCTTAGCTCGGCTAAAGGATGGTGGGCTGAAAATTTCAGCTTCGCCTTTAATGCTAACCAATATTCAATAAAGACCATCGGGAAACCGGCAGGTTCTGTTCCCGGCTATGCTTATACGTTATACCCGCTCTATAATATGGGGATCAGCGTTCCCATTGGAGGCCTTTTTTCTAAGCCGCAAACGGTTAAGGCGGCACGAGAACAGGTGGCTATCGCGCAGGATGAACGCAATATTCAGTACCGCCAGATCAAGACGGCAGTGCTTACTGCCTATGAGAACTATTTGTCCAGTAAGGAGCTATATACGGTGGAAAGCCAGCTTACGGAAAGCGCCTATAATGATTACCTGCAAGCAAAACAGAAATTCAGAGATGGGCAAATACCGGTGACGGATTATAATTCAGCCGTTGACCGGTATCAGGGCTCCCTGAAATCAAGGATCGGCGCGGAAAACACCTATAATTTGGCCCAAATTCAATTAGAAGCCCTGATAGGCGTGCCCATCAGTCAGGTCCTGACAAATGCAAACGCCGACACTCCGGCTGCCGCCGATACCACACGATAGCCCATGGTAGCCATAAACTCTCACGAAGGTTTGGTTCAAATAGTCAACATGCCGGCTATCAACAGGTGATTGGGGAAACTACCGGGCGGGCCGCACATGGTGGCTTGCCGCCCTCCCCTTGGCCGTTGGAAGATAATTGATCATCAATCTCCACGAATCTATTGCTTCTTTTTTAAGAATTAAGCGTTTAAGGATCGTAGATGGATGCCGGAGGTATCAAATATTTATAGAAATAAATATAAAGTTCACATGCGACCCCACAGGGGTCGTACCAGCCGTTGCATCGGTCATTATTATAAACATACAAACCGTGCCTTTGCCTTTTGGCAGGCAGGCGAGCGACAAAGCCCGCCTGAATGACACGGCCGGGCAGGCAATCTGAAGTCTCAATGAGGAGATTGCTTCTCCCGCCCAACGCACAAATCCACCAAAGCGGAATCGCATGACGTTGCGACATTCTGGTATGCACCCGGGAGTTTTAAATACCTAATCCTAAAAAATAATTACCGACATCACGGAAAACTTTCTCTGCTTTGCGTACCTTGCGCCCTCTTTATTGGATCATTTTTTGTAAAGAAACACCCCGAATCCACCTTTTTAGAGATGTTCAAAAGTATTCCCATGAAACCAACTCATCTGATAAATGCGGGAGGCATTATCCTGCTCTTTATATTAGCTTCCTGTGCATCCACCAAGCATCTTGCTTACTTTCAGAACATCAGCCAGGGAGTGAATGATACTTCCGAAGCCATTGCCACCGCTCCGGTTATCCCGGTCATTGAGCCGGATGATATCCTGATGATTAGCGTAACAGGCGCCAACCCCGCCGCTGCAGCAATCTTTAATCAAAGTTCCAGCAACTCCACTTCCATCGGGTTTACCGGCGCATCCACCACCACAGAAGATTTATATGGCCGGGCGGCACAATATACCCTGGGCTACCTAGTGGACAAAAAAGGAACCATCAATTTCCCTTTACTTGGGACACAGAACTTGCAAGGATTGACGTTGGTACAGGCTCAGGATACCCTGCAAAACCGCTTATTGCCTTATCTGAAAGACCCGTTAGTCAATATCCGTTTCCTCAATTACAAAATAACGGTCCTCGGCGAAGTGGAGCGCCCGGGAACATTCACTATTCCTAACCAGCAGGTAACTTTGTTACAGGCATTGGGAATGGCCGGCGACATGACGATCTTCGGAAAACGGGTAAATGTCCTCGTCATTCGTGAAAAAGACGGTAAGCGCGAAATAGGAAGGATTGATATGAACAACTCCAAAAGCCTGTTTACCTCCCCGTTCTACTATTTACAGCAAAACGATATCGTATATGTGCAGCCAAGCCGGGCCAAACTATGGAACACTGACCAGACCACCGTCCGGAATATCTCTATTGTGGCCTCTATAATCAGCGCGCTGGCCGTAGTAGCGACCGTTTTCCGGCTTTGATACGCTGCAACTCCATCCGGTATTCAAAGATCGAAAATCGTTCATCAGCATTCAATGTCGTTCAGTTTAAGATTATCGAAATAAAGGGTACAACCAACAACCAAAAACTGACAACCAAAAACCGACAACTGATAACCCACAACCCATAACCAATGACCGACAACCCACAACCGACAACCCACAACCAATAACTGACAACTGACAACCCACAACCCACAACCGACAACCGACAACTGACAACCGATAACCGACAACCGACAACCAATAACCGACAACTGACAACCGACAACCCACAACTGATAACCCACAACCGACAACTGATAACCCACAACCGACAACTGATAACCCACAACCCATAACCAATGACCGACAACCCACAACCGACAACCCACAACCAATAACTGACAACTGACAACCCACAACCCACAACCCACAACCGACAACCGACAACCGACAACTGACAACCGATAACCGATAACCGATAACTGATAACCGACAACCGACAACCGACAACCGATAACCGACAACCAACAACCAACAACTGACAACCCACAACCAATACCCCCCCTTCCCATGAAAAGTTACAAAGACCTTGTCATATACCAACGCGGATTTGACCTGTTCTGTAAAACGCATCCTTTGAGTTTAATGTTGCCCAAATTTGAATTATATGAATTAGGC
>SCQV01000593.1 GCA_004299085.1 Chitinophagaceae bacterium
GAAAAAACTATATAGTTATTGATACCATCCATCCGGGATATCATAGCATACTTTCCATTGATCTTTCTCGGAAACAACGCAAGATTTTTGTTTTGCGCTCCTTCACCATAAAGCGGCATTATATGAAAATGATAAAAATCCCGAGTCTCCAATAACATAGGCTGAATACTGACTCCGTCAAAAGCAGTATAGGTGGCATAGTAAATAATTTCTCCATTGTCATCCGTAAATCTTACAAATCTTGCGTCTTCAATTCCTCTTTTTTCCACGTCTGCATAGGGAAATATTACGCGATCAGAGATATCTGTATCCAGAGAAAAATGGATCTCATAGAACGAATGAGCCAGCCATAACATTTTCTCCAGGTGTTGTTTTATTTCAGTCTTTTGCGAATATGTTTGTTGTAAATTACGGATAAGCCTCTTCAGATCTTCATATTCAAATTCATCTTTCAAATCCTTCGCGATTTCGTTTCTGATACTTTTGGGAAGCTTAATGGAAGCTGCTTTCTGAAAAAAAGTATGCTTATCGTAAGTGCTATCGTGGTACACTTCAGGTTCATCTATATATCTGCCCGCATTCTGCAGATGGATTTGATGGTGGCTATCTATAACAGCACGGCGGAAAACAATAGATGAAATATGCCCTTCTCCTACTGCACGAAAACTAATGATCACTCTTTTCTCACCCATTTCCAATCCGGATTGATCTATATCTTCCACCATACTGGGATTAAAAAAAGCAGCCGACTCAATAGCATATTCCATAGTAAAATAAGACCCTATTAATAGGCGTCTGTGCATATCTACTGAATCGTAATCAATTCCCAACTCAGCGAAATAGGGCTTCAGTCGTTCAGCATTCAGGGCAAAAATGCGGGTGATGTTACGATGGCGGCGTGAAAATTCACGCAATATCTGGTTAAAATAGCGGTCCGTTTCTTCCTCCGGCAATTGCATGACCTTTAGAATAACAGATTTAGCTCTTTGCGGACCATTTATAAAGAATCTGGCTATCACTCGTCTCGAATTAGGTAATATTTTTACAGGTTTCCTGCTGACAGTTAAACGCATATTATAAGATTTATTTATGGAATGATAATCGTCGTTTAACGTACCTCACAACTGATTATTGTAAATTTTTTGTTCGTCGGATCTATTGCCTGAAATACCGTTTCAATAAAACCAGGTCCGTAAGTGGCATAAAACGGGAGCAAATTCTCCCATCTTTCCTGCAGATGATGATGCGGGAATAACTCATTTTTCACATTCCGGATCAATTCTGTTTGCCATGCAAACTTTTTCTTTTCTGCACGCAAAAATTTGTGTTCTAATTTTCCAATGGAAATCATACTTTTCTTCTTTTCCGCTGCTGCAGAAGCTCGTAAGGTTACATCAATTCCTGCCGCCTTTTTATCTAATTCAGCATATAATTTTTCAATTTGTTCATATTCCTTCTTTAGTACCAAATGATTCTGGGTATTCTTCTCAACGAAGCCGTTAATCAGCGTTTCAGTACTCTGAAACAAATCTTTCGGAGCTAATCCCACTTTTTCCAAACGCTGCTTGGATTTGCTGTCAACCCAAAGCGCCGAACATCGTAACATTAATAATGGATAAGGAACTTTAAAATGAATAAAAAGTTCTTTTAATTCCATCCAGTATGAGAGTTCTCCTCCCCCACCGATAAATACAATATTAGGTAAAATGGTCTCCTGTAAAATACCTCTTAAAATCACATTCGGACTAAATCTTTCGGGATGAGATTCCAGTTCTGCTTCTAACTCATTCCTGGTAAATTTTATCTCTGTATTTAAAACCCGCCAATAGTCTTCCTCTTTTACAATTCTTTCTCTCAGTTGATCCTCTAAATAAAAAAGGTTGATTTCACGCGGGGATGCCTGCACATGATAGTGCTTTGAAATTTCGCCGATAGTGCCGGATACGATTTTGAAGGAAGTTTCATTAATGAGATCATCTTTCATCACCGGAAGAATGGCCCGTTTAAATCCCGGTGTGTCTGCAATAATTGTTACTAATCCATATTCGCCGAATAAAGCATTCACCAGACAGGCTGTAGCGGATTGAATATCAGGATGATTCAGATAAGCTTCTTTTATTAACCTTATGATTTCACGCGCATATTCATTCGTACCCAAATTATTAGTTACTTCCTCCATCAACGGCGCCAAATCGTCTGTTCTCATCCTTCCGACAGCACCGGTTTGAGATGTCTGCCAGCGATAAGTATTATCTCCGGTATGCACCGTTCCCAATTCTTCCAAATCGTTATCTTCACTGCCCATGTAATAAACGGGGACAAAATGGTAGTGCGGAAATCTGGCTTTTAAATATTGAGATAATTTAATGGCATGCAAAATTTTATAAACAAAATAAAGATACCCTGTAAATAGATTCGGTTGATGAGCGGTACAGATGGTGAAGGTATTTTCATCGCCTAACTGCTGAATATTTTGAGCAACCTTTTCGCTTATCTCAAGGTTTTTATATTGGCTTTGAAGTTCGCTAACCAACAGCCTCCTGTCAACAGCGATTTTTTTTCTTTGCTCTATTATTTCCTTAAAATCCGGGGTGACCGGAGAATGCTGGTAAAAAGGTTTTAATCGCACATCTTCTTTCAGATAATCCAGGATAAGTGAGGAAAAACTTTCTGTATCTTCGTATGATATCAATTCAACGTTACAATCCAATTGTTTCAATTTTAATTATCAAAAATAGGCAGGAATTACCTTATTGCGGCATGAAAGAGGCTAATCTTCCACATCTTCTTCCAAATCATCATGATCATCACCGCCAAGGCTATAATAATTATTCTCCTCATCTTCTTCACCGATAAATTCATCCGGATCATCTAAATCGGCCCCCGGAACATCCAATCCTTCATCAAGTGACGGTTTTTTATCTTCTTCTTTTATGATTTCCGGCACATCTTCATCAGAAAGGCCCTCTTGCTTTTCTTTGTTGAAAATGTCCTCGTCGGACGAATATTGGGGATAACCTGGAAACGGTTCTTTCGAAGTACCTTCTTTAGGCTTATCAGATTTGTTTTTCATGACTTATATTTTATTTAAGTATAAAGTGATTTCTTTATTACAAGGTACAAATTTTCTTTTTATTCAGTATTCTTTTGATGCATTTGTCTTATACGATATCTTCTTTTGCTGCTCAATGTTCCTGTTTCGGTGATTCTATCAACTATTTTATTAAGTGTAAGCCCTCGTACAAAAATAGAAAAGACAACAATAAAACAACAGTATGAAGGTATAAACTCACAGTAAAACAAGTCAGGAAAAGATAAAGCGATACCTGCTGAGATGTCGCAATAGATTCATTTAGAAATATAAATGGTTATACGATTGCCGCTTCTTTATTAAACTTATGTTTATATTCTGCAGGCGTTATTCCGGTTATTTTTTTAAAAGTTTCACGAAAGGATTTCGTATCCGCATATCCGACTTCATACATAATTTCTCTAATGGTTTTCCGGCTGCTTTCCAGGTTTCTTTTGGCAGCTTCCATTCTGGTGCGTTGGAGATATTCCAAAGGTGTATTACCCGTAGCTTTTATAAAACGACGATCAAAGTTGCGCCTTCCTGCCGCTAACAGGCAAGATAGTTTTTCCATCGAAACTTTCTCATCAAAATGCTTTTCAATAAACAGTTGCGCTTCCTTTACCAATTCATCATCATGATTTTTTTGTCCTGAAAATATTGTATAAGGCGATTGGCTGTCGCGGTCAATATCCACCTGAAAAATTTTAGAACAAAGAATGGCCGTTCTTCTGTCGTAATATTTTTCTATCAGATATAACATCAGGTTCATAAAAGACATAGCACCGCCGTTAGTATAAATACCACCTTCATCGGTTATCAGCTTATCCGTTTTTAAATCCACTTCGGGAAACATTTCCCTGAAAGCATCTCTGGCCATCCAATGAGTAGCACATTGCCTGCCCTTCAGAATACCGGTAGCAGCCAGCAGGAAAGCGCCTACGCAGATGCTGGCTATTTCAGATCCCTGCATATATTGTTCTCCAAGCCAGGCAATCAATTGCTGATTCTTTCTCACAGAACCGGCATAATCTTTTCCTATCGCAGGAATAATAATCAAATCCGCTTTCCCAATTTCAGGCAGAAGTAATGGTTTGACAATAAATAAACCATTGTCAACTTTTACTTCTTTTGAAAAACCCGCAAGCTGCACCTGAAAGCGTGGCTTATTTCCAAAGCTCTGCCATAGCTCGTCTGCACGGGTAAATGATTTATAAGCGCCAGTGATGCTTATCAGATTTAACTGGCCTTCAGGAATAACAATAATCAGCTTTTTCATTTGAGGATGACTTATTGTTCTTAATAAATAACGACTTTCATGGATCGTTCCCAGAGAGCATCCTGCCCAAAACTGATATAACACAAGAAAAAGCCTTCAGGATAAATTTATTTCACCGCTTGTTTAGCAAATATCCGATGCAGCTTAATGGATAATGCATGGAATAATATTTTCCCGTTTGCATTCCGCTCAATATAGTAACAGGCATTTTCCAATTCGGGAATAATTTGTTCCATCTGAAAATAATCAGCCATTTTATGCAGACTTTTTGAAAATTTCTGTTCTTCATCAGGGAACTGTAACTGTTCAGGAGCCAGGTATTGCATTCGAATGGCATGTTCTATCAGCATCATAAAATAGCGGAGAAATTGTTTTTGTTTTTCCCTGCCGGTCTTTGCCATTTCATCTATCCAGCTTTGAAGCAATACGGGCTTATTGAGAATAATGGCATTGAGCCACTTTCTCAGGACTTCTAAAAAATCGCTGGTATCATGTTGCATCAGGCGTAATGCCTCCCGGTAATTGCCTTCGGATAATCCTGCTATGCGGCCGGCACTTCTTTCGTCGGCAGAAGCTCTGGCGGCTAATGCAACACTTAATTCCTTAGTTGTTAACGGATTTATCTTTACCAATTGCGTGCGGGAAAGAATGGTGGGTAAAACCAATTCGGTGTTCTCAGCCACAAAGATGAATAAAGTTTTAGGTGGCGGTTCTTCAATCATTTTCAGCAGAATGTTGCCTTCTCTGCTCAGAAATTCAGGATACCACAGAATCAGAATTTTATATTCACTTTCGTAGCTCTTTAAATTAAATTTTCGCAGAATATCCCGGCATTCAGAAGCGGGAATATTCCCCTGTTTATTTTCAGCGTTGATAAACTGCAGCCAGTCAAAAGAATTACCATAAGGCTGTTGTGAAATGAACTCGCGCCATTCTCTGATATAATCGGTGCTTAAAGGTTTATCTCCCGAATTCCGGGGAATAACTGGATATGAAAAATGAATATCCGGATGAATAAACTGCGCTGCACGTTTACAAGCACCACACTCCCCGCAGGAATCATTTCCTTTTTTCTGGGTGCATACAATATATTGAGCAAAAGCCAGCGCCATAGCTAATCCGCCAGCCCCTTCGGGAGATTGAAAAAGCAACGCATGACTCAACCGGTTTTGCCGAACCGTTTGCAATAAAAAATCCTTTGTCGCCTGATGGCCTATTACGTCTGAAAATAACATAACTGATTAGAAATTCAAAAACTCAAAAAACAAATTCCAAATAAATCTCAATTTCCAAAATTTCAATTTTATAAACTACTAATCAGCACAATCACTATTTGGAAATTTGGCGCCTGATATTTGATATTGGGTACTTATTTTTTGCTATTTGTTATTCGTTTTTTGGTGCTTGTTTTTTGTTATTTGGTGCTTAAATATTTGTTTATCTATCCTATTGCCTGTGCTAAATCCGCCTTTAAATCATCCGCATCTTCTATTCCAACGCTTAATCTGATTAATGAATCTTCCAACCCGTTTTTAATCCTTTCTTCTCTTGGAATGGAGGCATGCGTCATGGATGCCGGATGACCAATGAGAGATTCCACTCCACCCAACGATTCTGCCAATGAGAATAATTTAGTGGAGGATAATACGTTAAAAGCCGCTTCCATGCTGTTATTTTTCAAAGTAAAAGACATCATGCCTCCATATCCACGCATTTGTTTTTTTGCAATCTCATGATTCGGATGATCTTCAAATCCACACCAATAGACCTTATTCACTTTGGGGTGATTACGTAGAAAATGAGCCACGATTTCTCCATTGATACAATGCTGCTTCATACGGACATGCAAAGTTTTTATCCCTCTCAAAACCAGCCAGCAATCATGCGGACCAGGTACAGCGCCACAACTGTTTTGAATGAAATGCAACTTCTCAGCCATATCATCCTCGTTGACAATAACCACGCCATGCACTACATCGCTATGGCCTCCTAAATATTTAGTAGCAGAATGCACCACGATATCAGCGCCCAGGTCAATGGGATTCTGCAAATAAGGCGAAGCAAAAGTGTTATCCACACAAAGCCGTACATGATGTTGCTTAGCAACTGATGCACAGGCGGCAATATCAATAATATTCATCAAAGGATTTGTAGGTGTTTCTACCCACATCAGCTTCGTATGTTCATTAATATACTTTGAGATTTCAGGCGCTTTTTGCATCCCAATGAAGTGGAATTTTATGCCATAAGGTGCAAATATTTTGGTAAAAAGACGATAAGATCCGCCGTATAAATCGTTGGTGCAAATCACTTCATCACCGGGCTTTAATAATCTTATCACCGCGTCCGCCGCCGCCATACCACTACCGAAACAGATACCATGTTTCCCGTTTTCAATTGCTGCCAATGCTTTTTCCAATGCATGACGGGTCGGATTTTGCGTCCTTGCGTATTCATAGCCTTTGTTCTTTCCCGGAGCCTGCTGCACATAAGTGGAGGTCTGAAAAATAGGTGTCATAATAGCGCCTGTGGAAGGATCCGGTTCCACTCCGGCGTGAATGTATTTAGTGGCTAACTTCATGCTTTTTATAAAATGTATGATTGAAAATAAATATTAAGTATTGAACGCTAAGAATTGAACATTGAATATTGCTCATTGACAATTCACTTAACTTAATTCAGCACCCTTTCTTCTTTAATAATCCGTATTTGAGGAGTAAGGCTTATTTTTTTAAATCCACCTGTTACATTGCGCAGATTATGGAACCCATCACGCTTTAAAAGGGAGCAAGCTATAACACTGCGATACCCGCTTTGGCAATGAATATACATATTTAACGCATCGTCCGCTTTTGAGACAACCACAGGATCCGTCATTTCATCCAACGGAACATTGGCGGCGCCTTTCACATGGCCCTCCGCAAATTCAGCGGGCTTGCGGACATCCATCAACATCAACTTTTTATCGAAATGCATATCCATCGCCAATTCATCCGCCTCAACATTGATAATCATATCCATCTTCTCTCCCGCTTTTTTCCATGCTTCAAAACCTCCTTCTAAATATCCTGCTACATTATCAAACCCTACTCTTGCCATACGAATAATGGTTTCTTCCTCCTCTCCGGTGTCAGTTACCAGCAAAACCGGCTGATTATAAGGAATCAATATTCCTGCCCATTCGGCAAAACGTCCTTTAAGCCCAATATTAACCGCTCCCGGCATAAATCCATCTGTAAATTTTTCAGGAGATCGGGTGTCCAATATCCAGACGTCTTTGCTTATTTCTTTTTTAAACACTGCAACCGGTAATGGACGGCTGCTGTGTTTCATCACTTCATCCAGATCCTTATAACCTTCTCTGTTGATACGGGCATCTTTTACAAAATAAGAAGGTGGAGGTTCCAGTCCATCTGTTACCTCTTGAATAAACTTTTCTTTATCTTTTGCCAGCATGGCATAATTGCTCTTTTTTTGCTCACCGATAGTGCTGGAATTTTCTGGCCCCATATTCTTGCCGCAGGAAGAGCCGGCGCCATGTGCAGGATATACCGTCACATGATCCGGTAACTGCTTCAATTTTTGCAAAGAATCAAATAAATGAGAGGCTAATTCTTCTTTATCTAAATTCCCGCTGGAAAGATCCGGTCGTCCGACATCACCCACAAAAAGCGTATCTCCGGTGAAAATGCAATAAGGCTTTTTATTCTCATCTTTTAGCAAATAGCAGGTACTTTCCAAAGTATGTCCCGGCGTATGAATGACTTCAAGAGTAACCTTTCCCAAATGAAAAACTTCTCCCTCTTGTGCAAGATGAATGGGAAATTTCGTTTTGGTATCGGGCCCGTAAATAATAGGAGCACCCGTTTTCTTTGCCAGGTCCAAATGCCCTGAAACAAAATCAGCATGGAAGTGTGTTTCAAAAATGTATTTAATTTTTGCATTTCTTTCCCCCGCAAGATGAACATATTCATCGGTATCTCTTAACGGGTCAATGATGGCTGCTTCTCCCTCTGAATCAATATAATAAGCTGCCTCCGAAAGGCAGCCGGTATATAATTGTCTGATAAACATAAGCTGAATTTATCCCACTAATTCTTCAATAAAACCTGAAATCTCTCCTATACGGTGCAAGTTTAAAGAGTAGTAAATATATTTACCCTCACGGTTAGTTCTGACAATGCCTGCACGCCTTAGAATAGCCAGATGTTGTGAGGCTACAGATTGCTCCAATCGCAGCTTCACATAAATATCCGTTACAGTCATCTTTTGATGTTCTTCCAGCAATTTGATAATCTGCTGACGCAATTTATGGTTGATAGACCTTAAAACCATAGCGGCTTTTTTAACAGCGATATAATCCATTTTCACCGGGTGCTTTTCGCTATTTCCTGAAATGTAGAGAGATTTTTCGGTGACGGGCGCTACTGTACTTTCTATGTCGTCCATAAATAATCTTTTTAGATTGATAAGGTTTGAAAATCAGGTTACAAAAATATTATATATTTACGAATGTGTGAAATTCTTGTGAAAAGCTTTCAGATACCAGGGTTCGAAATAAGCCAAATCCTGAAATTGTTTTTCCCTGAAAGCCTGCTCTGACAAAGGGGCCATAAATTCGGCGCTGTTGATAAGTTCCTCAAACTGCCAGCACGTTACATGACCAAACATTTCCTCGGCTTTTTTCATTCCAGAGCCAAATATGAGAACGGGGTCCAGCCTGTATGCTTCTAAAAAGTTTTTCTCCAAAATTACAGCCGCAGGGTCCGTCACGGCGTTTAAATCAGCATCATATAAGGCAGTAAAGACTTCCATCCGCCGCGCATCTATCATGGGACAAAATAATTTATTCTGTTGCAGGGATGCACGGCCATGTGGTGATGCATGGTCATGTGGAGACGCATGGCCATGCGTCTCTCCATTAATCATCCCGTTTGTCATCATCTTTAATGTATTAATGGCAATCAGGGGAACATTCCATGCATAACACAATCCTTTGGCAGTAGAAGATGCTACGCGCAGTCCCGTATAAGATCCCGGGCCGCCGCTAATGGCAACCGCCTCTATCTGAGCGGGCTCCACTTTATTCTCCTGCAGTAATTCCCGAATAAAAGGTGCTATCACAGCAGCATGATCTTTCTGATGCGTATTGATCTTAGAGCCGAGGATAATACCATCTTTTACCATACATACCGACCCTGCTTCTGTGGCAGTATCAATATTTAATATAAGGGCCAATCTGATTGTTTTTTTAATTCTAATAAATCCTGCTTGTATTCCCGCTGCAAAAGCGCCGGGACTTTATACCGTTCATCATGCGTCGCTTCATAAAGCAGGTTTAATAACTCATATACATGCCGGACACCGATTTTATGACACCATTCAAACGGGCCGTAAGGATAGTTCACACCTGTTTTCATAGCCATATCAATATCTTCCCTGGAAGCAGTTCCGTCCTGCACGGTAAAATAAGCCTCATTAATAATCATGGCTACCGTTCGCGGGGTGATCATGCCCACAAAATCTTCTACCACCACATATTCCCAGTCCAATTCTTCCATCAGCTTTTTTAGAGAAGATGCAAATCCTTTATGTAAAACACTTACTTCGGCCACCGGATTACCGATAAAAGTAGGCAAGGCATTCAACCCATATAAAGAAAAGCGTTGTTTATTGCCAAAACGTTCCATGTATATATGTGCCAGCGTATCTTTTACGCAATTAACTAACACCGGAATAGGATAGAACTGCTCATAAAGGTCTAACCGGTTATAAAATTTATCAGGATGAAGGTCAATGAACAAATCACATTGCTGCATGTAACCCGGATCTATATCTTCAGTAATAATCTCATGATTTTCCAGCTTTTTCTGATGTAATTCTTTTATACCTTCCGGAGATCCCCAAACTTTTATTCGCATGTTAACGGTTATGTTGTAATTTTCCGCCCTGAATCTGTTAAATAATTTTATATTTTCACATAGAAAGGCTGCAAGTTATGGAAAAACAAGCGATTAATACTAAACAGGCTCCGGCGCCTATCGGTCCTTATAGTCAGGCTATTTTCTCAGGCAATACTTTATTTATCTCCGGACAAATCCCGGTGGATCCTGCTACTGGACAATTGGTAAAAGGAAACGTAAGGGATGAAACACATCAGGTAATGAAAAACCTGAAAGCTATTCTGAGTGCCTCAGGCCTGCATTTTAGTGATGTGGTAAAGACCACCATTTTCGTTGCGGACATGAATAATTTTGGTGAAGTCAATGAAGTTTACGGGAAATATTTCGACAATGGAAACTTCCCAGCCAGGGAAACTGTTCAGGTAGCGGCCCTTCCGAAGGCTGTACAAGTAGAGATTTCCATGATTGCGGTTAAGTAAGGCCTGCTTATGCATCTTTTTGTGTATCTTTGCACCTCAACTTTTTAAAAGTGCGTAAGTCTCAGTGGATTTTAGTTTTTACCGGTGCGGTCGTGGTTTTCTGTTTGTATGTTTTCGGGCGGATAGTTCCCAAGAACACGGAAAGTCCAAATAACGGCCAGGTGGCAGCAGCCGATGCCGGCGGGCAGGTGGCTCCTGCAAAGTTTACAGATATTTTAGCTAAAGCAAAACAACCGCTTACCCCAACCTTACAATTACGTCTTTCCAATCTGGAAAGCAGCATCACCAGAGGCAACATAAAAGAACAGGGAGTAAGCGCTTACGGAGCGTTGGCCAAGCTTTGGGATAGTTTAGGAAACGTCCCCATAGCAGCACACTACCTCGGTGAAGAAGCTAAATTGGAAAATTCAGAAAATTCGCTCACCTTTGCAGCCAATTTATTTTTAACCCATTCACAGCATGCGCAGGATCCTGCAGTGCGGGCATGGGAAGCAACGGAGGCACAGGGATTATTGCAACAAGCAGCCGGTTTGGCCCCGCACAATGATACCATCCAGGTGGCATTAGCCAATAGCGAGGTACAAAGTGGAAATGTAATGCAGGGCGTGCAGCGGTTGCTTAATGTGACAGCCAATGATCCGAATAACATTCAGGCCAATTTATTATTGGGGCGCTTATCAGTTACTTCCGGGCAATATGATAAAGCAGTAGAGAGACTCCAAAAAGTAGTCAATCAACAACCTGATAATACGGAAGCGCTTTATTTCCTGGCGGAAGCATATAAGGCAACCGGCAAGAAGAAGGAAGCCATTGCAATGTTTGAAAAAGTGAAAGCTTTAGTACACGATACAAGCTTTAGCAATGAAATAGACCAGTATATTCAATCATTTAAATAGAATTATCAGTTAAAAAAACAATACTTATATGCCTTGCGGAAGAAAACGAAAGAGACATAAAATAGCCACCCACAAACGGAAAAAAAGACTAAGAAAAAATCGTCATAAGAAGAAATTGAGGTAAATGCCTTCATTTGGCGTATTATACCTGTGTGCAAAACAGGTTGATTAACCGCTTGATTGACCATAGGACCCTATCACTTCAGACGACCTCCTTGATTATTTCCTGAACCATTTATCACCTGTACTACTAAATTTATAAATGGTTAAAATGAATTCATTTGAATAAGGAATTAATTATCAGCGCTGCTCCTGCCGGAGTGGATATAGCGTTATTGGAAAATAAAAGGCTGGTAGAGCTGCATCATGAAAGCAGCGACAGCCAGTTCGCCGTCGGCGATTTATATCTTGGAAAAGTAAAAAAGCTCATCCCCGGACTGAATGCCGCTTTCGTGGACGTGGGCTATGAACGGGATGCTTTTCTGCATTACACAGACCTGAGTCCTTTTATCCGGTCTGTTCTCAAATTCACGAAAATCTGTATGCATGATCGTACCCATGAAGGTCTTGATTTTGCAAAATTTAAATCAGAGAGTGAAATCCTTAAGACAGGAAAGATCACTGAAGTGCTGAATGGAAGACCTAATTTATTAGTACAGATATTAAAAGAGCCTATTTCCACCAAAGGCCCCCGGCTGACCTGCGAAATATCCCTGCCGGGAAGGTACATAGTGCTGACTCCCTTTAATGAAATTGTAGCAGTTTCAAAAAAGATACTTTCTTCTGAAGAACGGAAACGCCTTCATAAAACGGTAGAAGCCATACGTCCTAAAAACTTCGGTGTGATTGTTCGCACTGCTGCTGAAGGGAAAACCACGGCGGAACTGCATAATGATCTTATTGAACAGGTGGCGCTCTGGCAAAAGATCCAAGATAATCTGAAAGGCGCTGAACCTCCTCAAAAAATTATGAGCGAGCAGGACCGGACTACCAGCATGCTTCGTGATTTACTAAATGAAAGCTTTAACCGTATCGTGGTAAATGATAAATCACTTTTTAATGATACTAAAAGCTACATCCAGAAAATAGCTCCGGAAAAGAAAGATATCGTTTCTTTTTATCACAATGGATTGCCCCTTTTCGATCATTACGGCATCACGAAGCAGGTGAAGCAATCTTTTGGCAAAACGGTCAATCTCATCAGCGGGGTTTACTTAGTCATTGAGCATACCGAAGCTTTGCATGTCATTGATGTTAACAGCGGGCATAAAAGTTCCAGCAGCAACCAGGAACAAAATGCACTGGCTTCCAACCTTGAAGCTGCAGAAGAAATAGCCAGGCAATTACGCCTCAGGGATTTAGGCGGTATCATCATCGTGGACTTTATTGATATGAAGCTACCGGAAAATAAGCGTAAGATATATGATGCCATGCAGCAACTAATGAGTTCAGACAGGGCAAGGCACACCATTTTAACGATTTCCCGTTTCGGATTAATGCAGATAACCCGCCAACGTGTTCGTCCTGAGCTAACCATTGCAACGGCAGAAGAATGCCCTGTATGTCATGGGACGGGAAAGATCGGCGCTTCTATGCTTATCACTGACGAAATAGAGAATAATATCGGATATCTGATTAAGAATAAATACAAGAAATTAGTCCTGCACGTCAATCCGATTTTGTATGCCCATCTGAAAAGAGGTTTTTTCAACCGCCAATGGAAATGGTATTTCCGTTACAAGCAATGGATAAAGCTGCAATCCGATACTTCCTGCCAAATCATTGAATACCATTTCTTTGATATCAATGGCGAGGAAATCAAATTATAAACAGGTTTTCTTAGAATAATCCACCTTTTCTCATGCTGACATCACCATGTCCTATGAGATAACCCTGTTCATAGATTTGGACCTTGTAAGTACCGGGTTTAAAGTCAGAATTCTGCTTCCAGTCAACAGTAACCGTGGTGTCCTGCCCTGCAGTGTAATTAATAGTCTTTTGGGCAGTGAATAATTTTTCGGTGCCATCCGCTAACTGAAATTTGCCAGAACCCAAAGCTTCCACCGCTAACGGAGTGCCATCCGGAGCAGCTATGCAAACGTACAATGTTTTAGTGCCCGAAGAAGCTATTCTGTTTTTATCAATCACAAAGCTGATACGCATCATATCCGCCCTTTTAGCTTTCGTAGTAGCTATTTCTTTACCGCTCTTCTTTACATGCAAGGGAGTAATACGAAAATCAGATGCGTGTAAAACAGAACCCAAACTAACCTGTGATGTCAATTGCTGATTTTTTACAGTAGCAGTGTCATAAATGCGTTGGATGGAATCACGCTGGGTAACCAATACCACTTTCTCACCTTTCAGCCGTTCTATTTCCTCCTGATACCCGTCTAATTGTGAACGGAGCTGACCTATCAGCGTTCTGGCTTCAGCCAGGTCGGCGCCGGTAGCATTATTTTTTGATAAAATATTGGAGATTCTTGCTTTCAGATCATTGACTTGTTTGCTGTTGGCAGACATCAAACTGTCATTCATGGATTTCAGCATGTCTATCTGCGCCAATGCAGCCTGAAACTGCGACTGCACTGCTGTCTTGGAAGAGTCAATCGTAATGACCTGTGTTTGCAATTGTTCCTTTTCCTGGGTTGCTTTGGATTTATCCCACATGATATATCCCCAGCTTGCCAAAAGAGCGGCAATGAGAATGCCATATATTAGTCCTTTTCCACCGCGTGGTTTCTCAGGATTCTTTCCTGAGGGAGTATTAATTGTGTCGTCAGCCATAACAGTAGTTTTTCAGTTTTATTTTAAATTTTGTGTGTGTTTACAAAATACTATTTTTACAAAAAATAAATCCCGTGTTAAATGCACTTTTATTAGAAAACCTCTTATTCCTTGATATTGAGACAGTGCCTGCTGAACAAAGCTTCCAAGCACTCTCTATTCGCATGCAGGAACTTTGGTCAGAGAAATTTGCAAAAATTGAGCCAGAATCCAAGGATACCGCTACAGGCTTCCAAAACCGAGCGGGTATTTACGCTGAATTCGGTAAAATCGTTTGTATTTCAGCAGGTTATTTTTATGAAAATGGAGGACAAAAAAAATTGAGGATAAAGTCCTTTTTTGATGATAATGAAGCCATCCTGCTCAGAAATTTTCTGGAAACCACCGTTCAGTTTGCAAAGAAAATTCCCGGCTTCATTTTTTGCGGACACAATATCAAAGAATTTGATATCCCTTATATATGCCGACGGGCAATTATTAACAGGCTGGATTTACCGGAACAGCTTCATTTGTATGGCAAGAAACCATGGGAAGTAAATATGCTGGACACATTGCATCTCTGGCGTTTCGGTGACCATAAAAACTACACTTCCCTGAATCTGCTGGCGACAATTTTGGATGTTCCCACGCCCAAGGATGATATTGATGGAAGTAAAGTAGCGGAAGTTTACTGGCAGCAGCAAGACCTTTCCAGAATAGCAGCCTATTGCCAAAAGGACGTGCTGACTGTAGCACAGTTAGTGTTGCGCTTTAAACAATTACCCCTATTGACAGAAGAAAATATTGAATTTGTATCATGACTTATGAAGCATTGGAAAAAGAATTAAAATCGGGTAAAATCAGGCCTGTGTATTTGTTAGAAGGCGAAGAAGATTTTTTTATTGACCGGATTAGCCATTTTATTGAAAATGATTTATTGAGTGAAACGGAAAAGGAGTTTAACCTGACTGTTTTCTACGGCAGAGATGCTGAATGGGCCAATGTGTTGAATGCATGCCGCCGTTATCCGGTATTTTCGGAGCGGCAGGTAGTGATGATAAAAGAAGCGCAGCAAATGAAAACGTTGCTGAAGTTAGAAAGCTATCTCGAAAAGCCATTAGAAAGCACCGCATTAGTCATCATTTACAGGCAGGGAAAATTAGATGGGCGCACCTCCTTTAAGAAGCTGATTGATAAAAGGGGGGCTTCCCTTACCACAAAAAAATTATACGATGACAAAATTCCGGGATGGATTAAAACTTATGCCGAAGCATCCGGTCATGATATAACTCCTAAAGGTGCCATATTGCTGGCTGACTATATTGGTAATGATTTAGCCCGGGTTTCCAATGAGATTGATAAGTTGCTGCTGAATATCGCTCCCGGTAAAAAAATTGATGAAGATGATATTGAAAAATATGTCGGTATCAGCAAGGAATACAATGTTTTTGAATTTCAAAAAGCAGTGGGCAGTAAAGATTTTTCCAAAACAGTTCGCATTTTAAACTATTTCAGCAGTAATCCCAAGGCAGCACCTACCCCGGTAGTTTTTACGGTACTTTATACTTTTTTCTCTAAAGTGCATGCCATCACCTGCTCTCCGTCAGCATCGGAAAAGGATTTGGCAACCATGCTGGGCATTAATCCATACTTCTTCGCTGATTACACAAAAGCAGCCAAAGTGTACCGCAGGAAAGGAACGGAACAAGCGCTGTTATTATTGTATGAATATAATCTGCGGAGCATTGGCATTCATGATTCAGTAACACCCGGTGCTGAACTCCTGAAAGAAATGACAATGAAAATGATGGGATAATTGTTCAACCCAGATTTTGCAGTTGGCTGCAAAATCTGCCTGGAAGGTCAGACGAAACGAAGTTTGTCTGACTCAGACCAAAGCGTCTGGGCCGACGAAGCATAGAGCTTGTCGGGTGAACGACGATGAATGTCGCCACACCGACTGAAACGTTGGCAGTTAACCTCTTACGGAGTCTGATACTCGTCAGAGTCGCCAGACCTGACAAAAAATGGCAAAGAAGCCATTTTTTCGTCACTGCTTCACAGAAATTTTGCTACTGCAAAATTTGGGTTCAATGACTCTTTGGTTTGATAGTTAGCCGGAAATCCTACCAGATAACGATGGGAAAATAATTACTTCGATCAAAGATTTTCCGTGCAGGGAATTGAAACAAAAAAACACAGCATGCTTACTAAGAAAGGATTTGAACCGGAGATCAGGGTCTAAACGATATTGAATTATGATTCCTCAAATACAAAATTATGTATTGCTCTTGCTAAGGGAACCAATTTGATATCCTTTTCGGAAACAATGGCCTTGTCCAGTGGAATGCCCCAATCAATATTCAACTCCGGATCATTATAAGCAATGCCGCCTTCACAGGCTTTGTTATAAAATGTATCGCATTTATACATCACTTCAGCCGTTTGCGACAGCACAGCATAACCATGTGCAAAACCTTTGGGAATGAATAATTGCTTTTTATTCCCGGCAGATAAGCATATAGTGAAAACTTTTGCGTAAGAAGGGGATCCTTTACGAATATCCACTACTACATCCATGATTTCGCCTTCCAACACGCGAACCAGCTTGGTTTGCGCATGGGGAGCCAATTGGTAATGCAATCCGCGTAAGACTCCATATACCGAACGCGCCTGATTATCCTGCACAAAAGGAATATTGATACCTGATTCCTTAAAGGTATTTTCATTATAACTTTCAAAGAAATAACCCCTGTCGTCATTAAAGATTTTAGGCTCATAAACAAATAAGCCGGGAAATGGAGTTGCAGTAAATGACATAACGTATTAAATAGTTAAATGGT
>SCQV01000594.1 GCA_004299085.1 Chitinophagaceae bacterium
GGAAAAGCAGGCATTCGATTATCACAGGATGGGAAAAAATACCCGGAGTATAATTCCGAGACAATGGAGACCAATATGAAAAATATTTTTCTTGCGGGAGTTGTTTGCGGCGGTATGGATACGCATCTCTGGTTTATTGAAAATTCAAGGGAACATGCGAAAAAGATTATTAAAAGAATTACGGACAGTAATGGGAAAGAGAATTAAAATATTAGTTGCCTTTGCTTTTACCGGGTTGATGGTTATTCATTTCTGCCGGGCATTTTCTTTTAGTGGCGGGATGGGGCCAAAAAAAATTTTACCGGTCAGAATTACCCTGTTTACAGCTAAATATGAACCCTCAAGGCAGGTGGTCAGCCTGCATTGGGTTACGGCCACTGAAAAAAATAATGAACGATTTGAGATAGAACGTTCATTGGACAGCACCCATTTCCTGGTAATCGGAACAGCACGCAGCATTGGATATAGCCGTTCGCCGCAGCATTATTATTTTGATGACCCCAAACCGGTTGGGGGTGAGATGTTTTACAGGTTGAGAGAGATTGATTCTTCCGGTAAACAGTTTCAGACTCCGGTGATTTCCGCCTATAAGCCTATCACTTCTTTAGAACTTACCGGTATCCGGTCCGTTAATAAAAATACCGAACTTCATTTTGCCATTATTTCTCCTAAACCGACGTATGCCAATGTGCTTGTATCCGATATTTCCGGTCATGTCATGAAAACCTTCGTGGTGAAAATGAAAGAGGGCGCCAACATGGAAAGCATTTACGTGGGTGACTTGAAGGCGGGCGTTTATTTCCTTCAGGTAAATGATACCACGAATGAAGGCACGGTAATGGGAAAGTTCATTCATAAAATAAAGTCCGGGAAAAGCTAATTTTATTCCTGCACGTAAATCCTTTTCACTCTTTGAGAAATGCCCGTCATCATTTCATAGGGGATGGTTCCTGCCCATTGTGCTACTTCCTGTATGGTGGGTTCTTTTCCGAAAACAATCACCGGATCTCCTTCCTTAACGTTAGCTATAGGAGTAACATCTGCCATCAGCATATCCATGCATATATTGCCGATTACAGGCGCTAATGCTCCATGAACCAGCAATTTCCCATTTCCGTTCCCCAGTGTTCGCTGAAAGCCGTCTGCATAACCGATAGGAATCGTTGCAATGATTTTATCAGTGTCCACTTTTCCCATTCTTCCATAACCAACGGTTTCTCCTGCCTTCACTTTTCTCAATTGGGAGATGGTAGTTTTTAAAGTGCTGACAACTTCAAGCTTTTGTTGTATTTTTTGTGAATGATCAATCCCATACATTCCAATTCCTAATCTGACCATATCATATTGCAATTCGGGATAGCCGCTGATAGCGGAAGAATTAGCCAGATGCCGGAGGAAAGGGTAGGACAGATTCTCCATCATTTGACTGCTCATTTCCTCAAATCTGCGGGCCTGCTCCATCGTAAAATCTTTCAATGCCGGTTCATCGCTGGCTGCCAGATGGCTGAACACGGAGATAACCTTAACAGATTCATTATGTTTTAATTGTTCAACTAACAACGTAATATGTTCAGGCCCGAAACCTAAGCGATGCATTCCGGTGTCTAATTTTATATGGACAGGATAGTTATTCTTTTTTCTGGCATTAATTTCTTCCGTAAATAATGCTAATAAA
The DNA here is from genome assembly GCA_004299085.1 of Chitinophagaceae bacterium. Taxonomy (GTDB): domain Bacteria; phylum Bacteroidota; class Bacteroidia; order Chitinophagales; family Chitinophagaceae; genus FW021-bin31. The sequence continues at coordinate 1,676 of SCQV01000594.1, forward strand.
CGAAAAGAATAAATCTCAGGTTCCAGGTTCCATTGAATGATGGACTGAAATGCATTGGGTTCCGGATTCATCACCATGATGGGCAGGGTAATGCCCTTCTTTCTGAGTGCCACACCTTCATCTCCATAAGCCACCGCCAGGTAATCTGCCCTGTGAAACTGAAGCAGGTTGGCAATTTCATAGCTGCCGCTGCCATAAGAAAATGCCTTTACCATCACCATCATTTTCACGTTGGGCTTTAGTAATGAACGATATACTTTTAAATTATTGGCTAATGCATTCAGGTTGATCTCCAAAACGGTTTGATGTGTTTTTTGTTCCAGTAAATGGCTGATGTGCTCAAATTCAAAAACACGTGATCCTTTTAATAATATAGTTTCATCATGAAATGACAGGTTGCCATCACTGTGGGTATTTGATTGAAACCCCGAAATAAAGGAAGCGGTATCAGGATAAAAGCTGGCTGTCAACTTTTTATTTTTTAAGAAAATATTTTTTTCTTTACTGATGTTTTTGCCTATTCCAATCAGCCTGGTAATGCCTTTTTGCTTTAGCAGCCCCGCAACTTCTTCATATAAATCACCATTGCTTCTGCCGCTTTGCAGAATATCACTCAAGATCAGCGTTTTTTTTCGATGTTGTTTTTGCTGGGATAAAAAATCCAGGGCAATAGAGAGCGAATTGAAATCGGAATTGTAGCTGTCATTTATAATCGAACAATCATTCACTGCCTGCTTTAATTCTAACCTCATGGCAATGCTGGAAAGCTGCTGCATCCTTTCTCTGATAACGGATTCTTCTGTTTGCAAGAGTAACATCACACACCAGCAATGAATGGCATTTTCTATAGATCCCTGGTCTGTAAAAGGAATCTTTATATTCACAGCTTTTCCTTTGAATAAACCTTCGAGATGCGTGTATCTGCTATTTTTATCCCAGCCGGTGCCATTTTCCTCCACTGCGTGAATCTTCAGAATCCTCAGGTCGGCATCTGTTTTTTGTGACCACGTAAATAATCCAAGAGGTTTTTCGTCGCTGTTTTCAACGCGGTGCATTTGTCCGTGAAATTGTAAAATGCTTTCATGCAGATCGGGGTAATCTTTACAATAGATCAGCACTTTTGAATGGATAAACAACAACAATTTTTCCCGGATTTTTTGTAAAATATTCAGGAAGCCTTCGTTATGTGCGTCTCCGATATTTGTAAAGATCCCGATAGTTGGTTGAATAATCTTTTCCAGGTTTGTCATTTCACCCGGCTGGGAAATACCCGCTTCAATAATAGCGAGTGTGTTTTCCGGTTCCATTTGCCAGACAGAGAGAGGCACGCCGATTTGAGAATTATAACTCCTGGGACTTCGTACAATATTATAATCTTCGTTCAGCAATTGGAAGAGCCATTCTTTTACAATTGTTTTTCCATTGCTGCCGGTAATCCCAATAACCGGAATCCGGAATCCTTTTCTATGGGAAGCTGCTAAGCTTTGAAGTGCCGGTAACGTATCAGGCACTTTCAGGAAATTGGCATCAGGGAATTGCAGTGCATCCATTGGTTCGCTTACCAAAAAATTGTGCACTCCTTTTCGATATAATTCAGGAATAAACTGATGTCCGTTACGGTTAGAAGTAACGAGTGCGATAAATAAGGTAGAATCAGGGTACACAAGCTTACGGCTGTCTGTCAGCAGATAACTGATGTTGCATGCCGGATGGTGTATTGTTGCTTCTGCTTTTACAATTTTACTTATTTCATCTATCGGATAATTTGTCATCGGCTTATTACGGGTTATTGAGCTTTCTCTGCTGCTTTTTTATTTTTGTTCCGGTAAAGGGAAAGAAACACAGAACCTGACAGACACGCCACAATAACGATCAACGAAACATATACGGGCATATCTATATGGAATATTTCTATCAGCATTTTAAGCCCTATAAAGATAAGAACAATAGCAATGCCATATTGAAGATAATTGAATTTTTGGGCAGCTCCTTTGAGCAAGAAAAACAATGATCTTAATCCCAATACTGCCAGGATATTGGAAGTATAAATCAGCAGCGGAGATTGTGTGATGGCAAATACTGCCGGAATGGAATCCAGCGCAAAAATAATATCAGTAAGCGCCAGGATAGCTACCACGACCGCCAATATAGTAAAATAGGCTTTTCCCTTGTGCCAAATGATAAATCGTCCCCCGTGTTCTTTATTGGTAACCCGAAGATATTTGCTCATAAGCTTATAGGCAAGATTATTTTCAGGATTGAAGTTGTTTTCTTCTTTTGTTATGAGTAATTTAATGCCTGTATAAACTATTAATGCACCGAAAATATAAAGTATCCAATGAAATTGTTCTACCAATGCCACCCCGACTGTGATAAAAATAATGCGCAGGATAATGGCTGCCAGAATTCCTATGAGGAGTGTTCTGCCAAGATGGTCTTCATGAATTTTAAAAAAATTAAATATAAGGATGAATACAAATACATTATCTATGGACAGTGACCATTCCATCAAATAAGCGCTCATATAATTGATAGCGTCATTATGTCCGTCTTCAAACCAAATAAAAACAAAAAAAAGAACGGATAATCCAATCCAGAAGAGGGTCTGTATCAGGGCCTTTTTAATAGAAATAACGGAAGATTTCTTGCTGAATAATCCAAGGTCAAAGATCAACCCGAGCAAGAGTACCATTCCAAAAATAAGATAAGTCCATTCTTTTGCAGTCATAAGTAATAAGGGTTATTCTGCAAATATAAGGTGTACGGAGTTGCTTTTGGATATAAAAAGTTCTCTGATATGTACAAATAAATTGTTACTTTGGTGGATTATAATATATTTATAGAATTATGAATCGTATTGCTGAATCTGAAATGATCCTGAATGAGCGCGGTGCTATTTATCATCTTGATTTGCGTCCGGAGGAATTAGCTTCCACTATAATAACAGTCGGAGACCCGGAGCGGGTGCCGGAAGTATCTAAGTATTTTGATAAAATTGAACATCGTTCGTCTCACCGC
>SCQV01000595.1 GCA_004299085.1 Chitinophagaceae bacterium
ATTAAAATACGGGCATCACATTCGGCAGGGGCGTATTATGGTTGTATGAGCCTTTTGCAGGCGACAGTTCATAGTAGTAATTCGAATAGGTTTGTAGTTCCGGCAATGCAGATAGAAGACCATCCACGCTTTGCATGGAGAGGACTCATGTTAGATTGTTCCAGGACCTTCTTATCAATAAATTTTCTGAAAAGGATGATTAACCGAATGTCTTTTTATAAATTGAATACCCTCCATCTACATTTAACGGATGACCAGGGCTGGAGACTTCAAATAAAGAAGTATCCATTGCTTACAACCAAAGGTGCGTATTTTGTTTCATGGTATCATGAGCCAAAGGAATTCCAGGGGTTTTACACACAGGCTCAAATGAAAGAATTGGTTGCATACGCACAAAAAAGACATATCACCATAGTCCCTGAAATAGAATGCCCCGGTCACAGCCATGCCGCATTATATGCATATCCCGAATTATCCTGTGGTGACAAATACTCAACACATATTACGCCTATTTTCCCTTTTATGAGTCCCAATTGGGATGAAGCGCATAAAGTGGGAGCAGTTAACCCTTGTAAGAAGAGCACCTATCTTTTTTATAAAGAGGTTATCAAGGAAGTAGCAAATATATTTCCTTCACCATACATCCACATGGGGGGAGATGAGGTTCATAAAGACGCATGGAAAAACTGTGCACGCTGTAAAACAATGGCTGACAGCCTAGGCATACCTGATGATACGAAACACCTTCAAAAGATTATAATGGATAGCGTAGGTAAGTATGTAAGCGAAGAGGGTAGAAGACCCATTGGATGGGATGAAGTATTTTATGAAGGAGTAAAAAAGAATTATATACTTCAGTTGTGGAGATCGGATCAAAGTATCGAAGAGGCAAGAGCAGGGTATGATCTAATATTGAGCCCCAACACTAATTTATATTTTGACTTCGGTTATAAAACCACCCCAACAAAGAAAGTATTTTCATTCAATCCAATTCCTGATAGTGCAACAACGGAAGAAAAGAATCATTATCTGGGGATTGAGGCCTGCTTCTGGTCCCACATTGACCGGACAGAAGCCAAAATAGATTACCAAATTTTCCCAAGATTATTGGCTCTTTCTGAACGGGCTTGGTCCGCAAAAAGTGATACCAGCTATAACGATTTCCGTCAACGGGAAATAAAACAACAACCCTGGCTAAATTATTTTAAAATAGTCTATAATAAAAGCCTTTTTTAAAAAAATCGTTACAGAAATGTATAAGATTGATTTATTCATGATAGTCCAATAAGTGCTATTAGTAGATTTCAAATATATAATAGGCATCAATAAATTTTTACAAATCAATAAATTATTTCATATGAAAAGATTATTAATAAAGACAAAATGGAAGTTAGTGGCCTTTCTTCTACTATTTTCTATTCCTTTAGTTACCTCCGCCCAAACAATAACAATTAAGGGTAAAGTTATTGGCTCTGATAATAGCCCAATAATTGGCGCCACCATATTAGTAAAGGGAACTGATAATGGTATAATCTCAGCGAATGATGGCAGGTTCACGATAGAGGCTCAAAGGGGAGATACATTGGTTGTTTCTTCCATCGGATACACAAAAAGAGGAGTTATTATTCGACAGGGTCAAGACTATGATATAATGCTCTCCCCTACAGAAAATTCACTAAATGCCGTCGTTGTAACCGGCTACGAAACTCAAAAAAAGATAGATTTAACGGGAGCCACGGCAACCATTTCAGGGCAGGATCTTCAAAACAGACCGATTACAAATGTCTCTGACGCATTGCAAGGCCAGATGGCTAATCTTAATGTAACGACAACTAGTGCTGGCGGGGCACCTGACGCCACTAAGTCCATAAATATAAGAGGTTATACAGGGCTAGGTGTGACTGGTTCGCCGTTAGTCGTTATAGACGGCATTCCTGGAGGGGATATAAATACTATAAATCCATTAGATATTAGTTCCATTACTATTTTAAAAGATGCCGCTGCTGCAGCCATTTATGGTTCCAGTGCCCCCTATGGCGTCATTCTAATAACTACTAAAGAGGGTAAGAAAGACGCTGCTCCATCCATTACATACAGCAATAATTTATCATTTAGTCAACCCCTTTATTTACCACAAACAGTGAACTCATTACAATATGCCGAAATATTTAATCAGGCTGATGTAAATTCAGGACAGGTGCCAATTTTTACTGACGAAACTATCCAAAGGATTAAAGAATACATGAGTGGCAAGATGAAGCAACAAACCATTCAGGACCCAAGACCTGGCGTAGATGATTGGTATGGTTCCGGATTAGGATATTATAGTGGAGCGGGGCCATATTATGGAAATGGGAACAATAACTGGTATAAAATATTCTTCAAGCCCGTGTCTTTCAGCCAAACCCATAATCTTTCTGTTTCTGGGGGTGGTAAATCTTCCACCTATTATCTGAGTTTGGGGTATATGGATAAACAAGGCCAGCTTAATTTTACGAATCAATACTTTAAGCGGTATAATGTTAAGGCTAACGTGTCTACTGATATAACTAAATGGATGACTTTTAATTTAAGGAGTTCTCTTTCCCAAGCGAGCAATCAAACACCTTACACATACCCGGATGCGACAGGAGGCAATTGGATGCATCAGATAATGCGTAAATTGCCAATGACCCCTCTAAAGAACCCAGACGGGAATTATTCCGACTATTCAAATATTAATCTCCTTACTCATGGCGGTAAGGATAACTATACTGATAATTTGGGCGTTTTAACAGGAGAGATTGTGATCAAGCCATTAGAAGGGTGGAATATTACGGCCAATTATACCACAAATCAAGAATCTTATAATAGTGTAGATTTTAATAAAACTGTGTATAGTGTTTTGCCTAGTGGTGCCGAAGTGCCTGAATTCCAAACATCTCCTAATAATGCAGTTTACAAAGAGAACTATAAGATAAGTGGTTACACAGCAAATATTTTTTCTTCCTATCAGAAAGATATAAATTATAATCATTTTAAGATATTGGGTGGTTATATAGCTCAATATACAAGCTACAGTGAGACTAATGCAAGTAACACAAATCTGTATTCTAATGATATACCGTCTTTGAGTCTTACCTATAATGCTACGCCAACGGTAGGGGATAATATGAAAGAATTAGCCACCGAAGGCTTTTTTGGCAGGTTCAACTATAACTACAAAGAAAAATATCTGGTTGAAGTTAACGGTAGGTATGATGCAACGTCACGATTCTTGCCAGGCAAGCGATGGCAGATAGACCCCTCTATCTCTGCGGGATATAACATATCTAAAGAAAGTTTTTGGATGCCGTTTATTAAATATGTAAATTCACTTAAGATACGAGGTTCCTATGGAAGCCTTGGAGATCAATGGGCTGATGATGCCACGCAGAGCAATTATTACCCATTTTATCCAAGTTTAGGCATTACTGCACCCGGCAATTCGAACTGGATATTTAATGATGGGTTAGAGGCTTACACAACTTCTCCCGGGCTTGTAAGCCCCGATCTCACATGGGCTACCATAAAAACATTTGACATAGGGGCAGATGCCTCTTTCCTCAACAACAGGCTATCTATATCTTATGATTGGTATAATAGAATGGCTACGGATTTTGTAGGGCCAGGCCAAGCCCTGCCTGCTGTTTTGGGGACAGGTGTACCTCCAGAAAATAATGCGTCTATCAAAACAACCGGCTTTGACCTTACTATAAATTGGAAAGATAAAATAGGCAATATTACGTACAACGTTCAGGGTGTATTAAGTAACTATAAAGGGACGGTATTAAAATATCCCAATCCAACCAAAATAATTTCAACTTGGTATCCTGGGATGACAATGGGGCAAATATGGGGATATGTAACACAAGGATTATTCCAGAGTACTGAAGAAGTTTCTAAAGCACCTAATCAAACCAAAATATATGGTGGACAATGGACACCAGGGGATGTGCGATACAAGGACATAAATGGAGATGGTATTATAAGCCCCGGCGATAATACAGTAACTAATCCTGGAGATCGAAAAGTCATTGGTAATACGACACCTCAGTATACTTATGGAGTTACTATTGGCGCTCAATGGAAGGATTTCGATGTTTCTCTATTTATACAAGGTGTTGCCAAGCGTCAGGCGTGGATAAATTCTTCCATGTTTTGGGGGCTGGTACCCAATGGCGCACCACAATGGCAAAGTGGAATTTGGATTCAAAATTTAAACAGATGGACATCAACCACGCCCAACGGATATTTCCCAAAATATTATGCGAGTAATGAAAACGCCAAAAATCAGCAGGTACAAACCCGTTATTTACAAAACGCGGCCTATATGCGATTTAAGAATATGCAGATTGGATATACCCTGCCGCAAGGTTTAATCCATAAGATTCGCCTGCAAAGATTGAGAGTATATTTGAGCATTGATAATTTGGCCACTATTTCTAAGATGCAAAAAACAATAGATCCTGAACTAAGTATTCCGGGTGCTGAAGGAGATGCTGAAATATATCCGTTACAACGTACTTTTTCCTGCGGGATAGATATAGGATTATAAACATTATATTAGTTAATAAATTAAAATCATGATTATGCGATTATCTAAAATATTGCTCTTCATCAGCCTCTTATGGTTTTTAACGTCTTGCAATAAAGACTTCTTAAATCGTAGCCCACAAAGTGATATTAGCAGTGCGGATTATTGGCAATCCACCAACGATTTAAAGTTATATGCGAATAACTATTATAATACCATGCTGCCTAGCTATACTAACTATTTCGATGTAGGTTATTTTGGGGAAGATGCAAACGAAGGGAGTGATAATATGATTGGCCAAGCATACAATACTGGGCTTAACGGTGAAACTGTCGTACCTTCAAGTGGGGGGGGGTGGAATTGGAGTCAGTTGAGGGATTTAAATTATTTTATGGCAAATTATCAAAGAGTGAATGCCCCATGGAGTCAAGTGAAGCAATATGTAGGGGAGACATTATTTTTCCGCAGTATGTTCTATTTTAATATGCTAAAATTCTTCGGTGATTTACCTTGGATCACACAGTCGCTAACCGTAACTGACACTTCGAACTTATACGGAGTACGTCTTCCACGCCATAATGTCGTAGATTCTATCCTTAATGATTTAGACAGCGCTATCTCATACTTACCATCAAGAGGATCATCTGAGCCTTTCAGGGTTGATAAGCAGGTAGCTATGCTCTTTGAATCAAGAGTTGCGCTATATGAAGGCACATGGGAAAAGTATCATCAGGGAGATCCTTTTGGTGCACCGGGTCATCAGGGTACTGCTTTCCTGGAAAAAGCGGCTGCCGTTTCTGAAGCATTAATTAATTCAGGAGTACAGAGTCTGGATAATGTCGGAGTAGAGGATGGGTATTGGAAATTATTTAATCAAACCGATTACAGCAATAGTAATGAAATAATGCTATGGAGAAAGTATGATGTCTCGGCCGGAGTTGCAACGCATTGGTATCTGTATGTACCAATTGGATTAGAGTATGGCATTACTAAAAATCTTGTAGATGATTATTTATGTACAGACGGGAAACCTATTTCAATAAGCTCCCTGTATAAAGGCGACGATTCCTTAGATCTTTTAGCTGCCAATCGGGATCCAAGGTTGGGCCAAACAATTTACTTACCCGGAGATCCGATAACTACTAATAAACCTAATGGTGCACCAAATGTATTATTTCAAATTCCTGATTTTCAAAATTCTGCTCACCCACCAACAGGCTATGAACTGTTTAAAGGAATGGATCCAGATTATTCACAGCAATCTACTGACTTTTCGACTCAGGCCCTGATCTATTTCCGTTATGCGGAATGTCTATTAAACTTCGCTGAAGCAAAAGCAGAGTTAGGGATTATTACACAGAGCGACCTTGATAAGAGTATCAACCTTCTTCGTGCTCGTGTTAATATGCCTCCTCTCGAGCTGAACGACATCCCCTTTGACCCTCATTGGGAGTTTCCCAATCTCTCTCCGATCATTAATGAGGTCCGCAGAGAACGAAGAGTAGAATTGGCCTGTGAAGGATTTAGGCATGATGACATAATGCGTTGGGCTGCTGCTGGGAAACTAATAGTAGGGCAGACTCCACTAGGTGCAAAAATGAATCAATGGGCATCCTTGGTTCCATCAACGACACTAAGCCAATATCCGGTTAATGCCCAAGGTTATATTGACCCATATAAGAATATTTCACAAATGGCTGGCGGATATCACTTTGATGTAAATAGAGATTATCTTTTACCTATTCCCTTAAATCAATTAACCCTAAATCCTAAAATTAAACAAAATCCAGGATGGTAAGGATTCATTATTTGTGTTGAGTACTGTGTGGTTCCGATAGGAATTAAGAACCTGGCTAATTAAATGTACGATTATTGTATCTTGTATTAATTGAATCAACCAAATTTATTATATTTTTATGCAACTAAAAGATTGGAACAACGAAGATGAAATGTTTTTCACTATACGACAAAAATTATACTCCGCAGTTATTGGGGATATTTTAGATCAGCATGGTTATACACATCAGTTTTTGCCACCAGAAATTCGTCCATTACGAGATAATATGGTCATAGTTGGACGGGCGCTAACGGTGGTGGAATCAGATATTAATCAAGTGACGGATGAGAAGATATCAAGTAAAATCTTTGGAGTAATGTTGGAAGCCCTTGATGATTTAAAGAAGGATGAAGTATATATATGTACGGGTTCCTCCCATGATTATGCTCTTTGGGGTGAATTGATGTCCACGCGAGCGGTTAATTTAGGCTGTGCAGGCGCAGTGTTAGACGGATACTTGAGAGATACAAATGCCGTGCTGTCACTTGGTTTTCCCTGCTTTTCGTGTGGTAGTTACGCACAGGATCAGGCAGTAAGAGGGAAGGTTGTTGACTACAGGGTCCCTATAAAGTTTGGTCAGGTACTAATTAATCCCGGAGATATTATTTTTGGAGATATAGATGGAGTATGCGTCATACCAAGCTCTGTGGAGGAAGAAATAATAACAGCCGCTCTCGAGAAAGCCAGGATGGAAAAAATAGTTAAATCAAAGTTGGAAAGCGGCGTAAGTGCTTGTGAGGCATTTGCTACTTATAAGGTCATTTAATTTTATAAGCTAATCAATATGGAACTAAAGGAGAGAAATATTCTGGTTACTGGTGGCGGTGGATATGGAGTAGGAGAGGGGGTGTGCAATGCGTTAATATCGTTTGGTGCTCGCTTGATAGTTAATGAAATTAATGAAGAAAAGGCAAAGATTGCCAGAGGTAAATATCCTGGATGCATAGTAGTAACGGCTGATATAAGAAAACAGGCTGAATTAGAAAATATGTTTCTCTATCTTGAAAAAGAAGTTGGGGTCATACATGGGCTTGTTAATAATGCAGGAGTGGGGCTGAGTAAGCCGGCGCACGAAGCAAGTAAAGAGGAATTTGACGGCTTATACGATGTGGACATCAGAGGTGTTTGGATGGTATCCAAACTTTTTGTGCGGCAGCTTTTACAAAATAATACGAATGGAAATATTGTAAATGTCTCCTCGGTACACGCTCATGCTACTATGCCAAGATATGCTATTTACGCCAGCGCTAAGTCAGCAGTAGAAGGATTAACTCGTGGAATGGCTATAGAATTAGGGAAGTATAACATCAGGGTAAATGCAATAGCTCCTGGTTACGTACATGCGGAACAAAATTATGCTTTAATAAGTACATGGACGGACAATCCTAAGCAATGGGTACAGGACTATATTGAGAACGAACAGGCTATTCCCATAGCCATTCAGGCTATAGATTGTGGGAATGCTGCTGCATTTCTTTTGTCAGATTTGAGCAAATCTATTACAGGACAAACTCTTTGTGTTGACAATGGCGATACTATTAAGCTAGTTGGGTCTTTATCTAAATAATCTAATACATATATTTTTAATGAAAATCTCACGAATTATTTGTTATGAAGTAGTGGTCCCTGCCAAAAAAGGAGCCATTGACAGTCCCAAAGTCAGTAAGCCATTGCATAAATTACCGGTGGGAGCGAAGGCCGGCTGGAGTATTCAGTTTGATAAAGTTTCTAAGTTGGTTATTCGTCTTGAGCTGGATTCAGGCATAGTGGGATGGGGAGAACTTTATCGCGGCCATAATTGGCTAACCGTAGAGGATATTATCCAAATGTTATTGAATCGAGACATGGAAGATATTATTCTCCAAAAGCTTCCGTTTACTTTCTGCAGAGAATATGATGGATTCGAGTGTGCTATTTGGGATGCTTATGCCAGGATGCATAATATGCGCGTGGTAGATTTACTTGGGGGGCCTCAAAGAGAGAAGGTAAAAGTCGGAGCCTGGTCCAGCCATCGAACCATAGAGGAAGTAGGAGATCTTGTTAAGGGTTACTCTAATCTTGGATATGATTGCATTAAGTTTAAGTGCGATCTGGAGGATGATGTAGTGGCTTGGTGTGAAAATATTGCCACGGCAGCGCCTAACATGCGAGTAATACTTGATCCCAATGAGAGGTGGGAACATGCTTTCGAGGCCCGTAAAAGGATTGAACAGTTAAAGAGTATTGGAAATATGCTCTGTCTGGAAGAGCCAATACCTCGATGGAAATTAATGGAATATGCTTCTCTGAGAGGATTAAGCGCCATCCCCATTGTATTACATGTTTCATTGCCGTACGTGTTGCATGGACAACGAATAAAAGATGCTATCCAGGCAATTCAATTGAATGCAGTGGATGGATTTAATTTTAACTGTGGGCTATCTGATTTTCAGCGTTTAGATCATATTGCCTCGGCTGCCCAATTACCATGCTGGCATGGATCGGAAATTGACTTGGGCATTCTGGAGGCAATGTATATCCAAAGTTCAGCGGCTGCGGCTTCATGTATTTGGCCCAGTGATATTTTTGGCCGGCTTGTTCGAGAACATGATCTTTTGAAAGTGCCCTTAAGAATAAATCCACCATACGCTTTCCTGCCCGAAGGTCCCGGGTTGGGAATTGAACCGGATATGGAGGCAATATCGCATTATCAGATAAATAAAAAAGAATATACTTCAAAATGATGACTAATCCATTTGAACAAAAAGATAAGGATAAAGCATTAATCTGGGATATGCTGGTTAAACGTGATATTATCGCCTTCACTAGTCAGGATTGGTCATTGGTATCTGACGATTTTAGTGCTGAAGAATTTATCGGAATTAATGGGGGCTTTAAAAAGAACCCAGATGACTGGGTACTAGGGTTCCCAGATATAGATACGTATAAGACGGAATGGCTAAGACAAGCAAACGACTTCTATGACACCGATTGGATGGGTGATTCCATCACAAGCATCTATCAATGTACCATTTTGGAACAAATAGAGATCCAAGGTGATTGGGCCTTGGCACATAAAAAGTTTAATGGGAATTTGACAAAAATAAACGGAGAAAAGGTACCTATGAACTGGCAGTCACTATATTGTTGCCATCGAATAGATGGGCACTGGAAAATTGCCGGTTTTACAGGCTATCTCCCATATGAGGGCAAATCCGGTAAACGCGGGGAGAATAACAGCATTCAAGCGCCTGATAATTCAATGCAGCATAAAACAAGCGGTCCTTACTCTCCTGTATTGATCGTAAGGCCTCAGGCTCTGGTAGTTGTTTCAGGCCAGGCCGCTATTGATATGGATGGGAACGTCATTGGAACGACCATTGAAGAACAATCTTCCTATACGCTCAATAATTGCCTTAAGCAATTAACTGCAGCAGGTTGCACTTTTGATAATGTGTTTAAGGTAAATGTATATCTAAAAAACATAGATGATTGGTCAAAGTTCAATAGCATATATGAAACCTATTTTAATCATCCGCTACCGGTAAGGACGGCTATTCAGTGCGGCCTTTTGGGAACATTATTAGTAGAAATAGAATTTTGGGCAAATAAAGAATCTTTCAACTAAAAAAATAATAATGATCTGGGATACACTCACCTCAGGGCAGTTGGCACAAGTGGACAAGAATATCCCTGTGTTGCTCCCGCTTGCGGCAACGGAACAGCATGGACCGCATCTCCCAATTGCTACCGACAGACTTATTGGAGAGCATTTCGCAAAGATGCTGAATATGGAAATAAATGATTCCATACTAATTTTACCTGCAGTAAGCATAGGATGTTCTGATCATCACATTGAGTTCCCGGGAACTTTGAGTCTAAAGCATACTACTTTTTTGACGGTGGTAAAGGATATAATCGCATCAGTGTTTCATCATGGATTTTATAAAATTATTCTGTTCAATAGCCACGGTGGGAACCAAGGTATCGGGCAGGTGATATTGGAACAATTGGGTAACGAATATCCAAAGGCTCATTTCGTAACAGTAACATGGTGGGTACTTGCAAGAGAATCTTTAGAAAAAATAACTGAGACAGGGGTAGGGGGAACCGGACATGCTTGTGAATTTGAAACATCTCTTATTCAGTTAATCGCACCTGAGCTGGTACATACAGGTCTAATACAAAAAGGAGCCAATGCTCCAACATTCACTTGGGCCGAAGGGGATATGTTACATGGGGCCAAAGCTTCCTATTACCGCAACATGAAAACAATGACATCCAATGGAATTTTTGGGAATCCCTTTGCGGCATCTGCAGAAAAGGGGAAAAGAATTACTACCTGCGTGATCGATTCCTTAAAACAGGTGGTTTCAGATTTGACCAGCATACAAAAATGAACTGGTTAATAAAGTACGCAATCATTGCGTAGGTATTAGTATGGTAAAGACAAGCTATTCAGGATAAAATAGTTACATGACGACTACCATTAAATGGCTAACTAAAGAAATAAGAAATAGTAGCCGTTATAAGAAATGTAGTCTATGAATCGCCATAAATTTATACTAACAATTAATTAAATTGGAAAATGTTAAAGGTTTTTTTGCTAGTGGGATTACTTATAATGCCTATTTTAACGAATGCACAGAAGCAGATAAAAAAAAATAATAAAATGCTTCTCATTACTCTTCAGAAAAGAGTGTCGGTTAAGAACGAGGAGGGCAAATATGCAGTGGAAGACTTTACTGAACGATGGGATCCCTCTCAAACTGCAATCATTATTTGTGATATGTGGGACAAGCATTGGTGTACCGATGCGACTAAAAGAGTAAACGAATTGGCACCAAAGATCAATAATGTTATATCTATTGCCCGTGCGGATGGTATCTTGATAGTTCATGCACCGAGTGATTGTATGGATTATTATAAAAATTATCCAGAAAGAATTGCCGCTGAAAAATATAATGATCCCCGATTTCAGAAACTACTTCAGGCAACATGCGTCGAAGGTTTGATATCAGAAAACAATGCTAAATGGCCTATTGACCAATCTGATGGTGGGTGTACCAATCCCGATGAGCATGAATATAAAGCATGGACCAAGGAAAATGATCAGATAGAAATTAAAAGAGGAGACATAATTAGTGAATCGGGGGCCGAAATCACAGGGGTATTTCAGGCTAAGGGTATCAAGAATGTGATTTTAATAGGAGTTCATGCTAATATGTGTATTATTGAACGGACCTTCGGACTACGTAGTATGACTCGGATGGGATTTAATGCTGTACTCATGCGAGATATGACAGATGCCATGTATGATTCAAGGAGCTGGCCTTATGTTTCCCATTTTACCGGTGTAAATTTAATGATAGACTATATTGAAAAATATATTAGTCCAACGATGTTATCCAGCGATATTACCCATGAAAGGCCTTTTGGGTTTGGGGGAAAGGTGAAATAATAGATAAACAAACCATATTTGTAGTGGTCCTTTTTTATTCCCCCTAAGTTGGTTAAGTATTTTTGATATGTTCTTTAATCCATATTATTTTATTATGCAGTCGTTTTCCCTTAAAAGATTAGTATTCTTTCAAGTTTGGGGAAATCAGAATGACTATCTCCAAAAGCACAGTATTTAAGCCTTTCTCAAATTTAGATACAAATGAATAGACGGAAGTTTCTAATGAACAGTGCTGTCGTTTCAGGAGGCGCCCTTATTACAGCCTCGGGGCTACCTTTAATGAGTATGCCCAATAATATTAAGGAGTACGATAGGCGAGCCTCTAAGTTTTCTCATCGCTTACCTGAGACTAATGCCAGCTACCAAACGACCTGCGGATATATTGAGGATACGCCGGTACCGGAGTATTACTGGGCATCCGATAAAGCCTATGAAGCATTTTTGGATATGAAATTCGGTATCAGGTTGCACTGGGGATTATATTCAATTCTACAACAACCTAATGAATCCTGGCCATACCTAACGATGTCTTTTGAAGAACGGCAGGCCTATCAGGAATTATACAAGCAATGGTACCCGGCAGATTTTGAT
>SCQV01000059.1 GCA_004299085.1 Chitinophagaceae bacterium
ACCCCCCTGTGTACTACAAGCCTCCTCCGGATATCTACCCCCAGTATTTTCAACACTTTCACCACGGGAAACCTTGAAAAAAAATTATAAATGACCCTTTTTTACGCAACTTGGGTTAAATCAAGATGATCCATGCCATATTTCCTGCTGCCAATGGCTGGAACAGCTTTGGTAAAGGCCAGCGAATGCGCTGGTACATCTATTTCAGGTACAATCTGAACACCGTATTCATCAGCTAATTGTTGCAAAGCAATAAATTCTTTTTTCGTATAAGAACCGTCCTTTGCTGTTAATCCGGGGTAAGTATCGTTTTCCAAACGGAATGCAGAATAGGTACTGTCCCAGTTGTTACCAAAATATCCTTTGAATCCATTATCATTCAAATGAATTTGAAAATCATTCATTTTATAATAGGATAACAACTTGACATATTTCCGCAAAAATTGTAAAGTGAAGAACTTCCTGCCATCATCCAGTATAAATCCCCGTATTTTGAATTGCGGATAATCCCTGGCAATACCTTTCGGAACAGATTTACTTTGTTCCAGTAACTGTAACAAAGTACGCGTACCCCAAAACAATCCCCTGTAAGCGATTGCACGAATAGAGATATAATCACCCGCCTGAAAATAATATCCTTCTTTGCCGATAGTGGTATCTTTTTCATGCAAAGACAAATAAATGTCGCCTTTCCCCGGGTTTCCCGTTACTGTTTTCAGTAAATATCCGGTCTGTTGTTTTATTTCCTGCTGTAATAAGGAAGCTAATTTTTCTAAAGATTTCCGCTCGTCATTGGGTATAATTATCCTTGAACCTGGGGACAAATTAAATTTCCCTTCGTAGCCGTGCCATTCTTGTAAAGAAGGAATCACAAACGGTTTTGCACTTCCTTTCTCCTTATCAAATTTTCCCGGGACAGTTACTTCTTTACAAATATCATAATGAATAGTGTCTATACTATCATTAATCAATTGAAAATACAAATGCACTTTAGTTTTACTTAGCGGCATTTTAATACGGCCTGATCGGTTAATAACGGGATTATGATCACTGCCTTTGAGCACAAGATGATACCCTTTGGGGGCAGTAGGCATTTTGATAAACTGATCTCCTCTGGCTACCGCAGGTACCTCACTCACTTTTTCTACTATAGCATTTTCCGTTTGTGCCCCAGCCAAAGAAGAAAACATCAAAAAAATGAAAGTGAACAATAATTTCAGATACAAAAACCGTTCTTTTCCTGTCATAGCCTCTTTATTTATTTACTGCAAAATCTTGATTCAACATCAGCATAAGAAAAAATATCTTCTCCGGATTGATTGCATATTCAGCGCACAGGTGATATATATACAGCCAGCCCATTTTCCGGCAGAACCTCCCTCTTTATAACAGAATGGCTATTTACAATTATTTTTTTGATCCCTACTTTTGTTATTGTTTGCAGAGAAGGATCATCATAATAAATAACAGCATCGTACTGAACCCCTTTTGAAAGAAAACTTAAGTTCATATCAAATTCCCGCATCTTCCTGCCATTTAAGCTACCGATAAACCAATCCTGGCCCTTCCTCCTGGCAATGCTAATATATTTCCCCGGGTAACCGTCCAATACTCTGGTATCGTCCCAAACGGTTGGCAGTTGTTTAAAAAATTGTAATTCCGGCGTTTGCTTAATAATCTGCTGAACCCCTCCTGCGCCCATATCCTGCGTCGGAGAGCCGGCCGGACGATCATACCAGAAAAGAAATTGAAACGGGCTATATATACAAACTGTTTTAGCCATTTGGGAAACATGCGATCCCATGCGGGCTATCCGTGGGCCAAAATAACAATTAGTTTGGTCTGTCGCTCCTGCAATCATCCTGGTGAAGAGTGTCTTCAACACCATGTCATTGGGAGGGCTTTCTTCATCCCCTCTTACCCCTTCCTGTGTCACCAGGTTGGGATAAGTCCGGGAATAGCCCGTAGGGCGGAATTCATCATGGATGTCAACCATGAGATGATACTTTGCAGCCTTCCGTACAGCCGCCATCAGCCAAGTATTGGCTTTTTGTGTTCCTACATTTACAAAACCAAATTTTAGTCCTTTTATTCCCCATGATTCATATAAAGGTAGAAGCGTATCCAACTGTCTTTCTAAGGCAAAACGGTTCACGTACAATATAATACCGATCCCCTTGTTTTCACCATAATGAATGATTTTTTGCAGATCAAGTGGTCCTTTGGAACGTGCGGGATCAACAGCTACCCTCGTAGCATCGGAAGTATCATTGTTCTCTGCACCATACCAGCCAGCGTCAAATTCTACATATTGAAGGCCATGCGTAGCTGCAAAATCAATGCAAGCTATTCCTCCCTGGGTAGTTAGTGTTACCTCCCTGATCACCTTTCCGGGTTTGATCCAGGAAGTATTTTTTATCTGATCCGGTTTGTTCAGGTCTAATAACAAATAATTGTGTTGTAGCAATAGTCCGGGCTTCCGGGCTACCATTATATATCGCCAGGGCGAGGAGAATTGTCCTTCTTCTTCGACGTTTCCATCTAAGGAAGCATCAAGGGAATATCTCTTTTCTTTGCCGGAAATAAATTTCATTCGGGCAAAATTAACAGTGGCAGCTTCCCCTATCGCAAGCCATGTCCTTGAATTTTCCTTAATAAGTAAGGGTCTTTCACAGGCCCCGGTTATACTGTCAATGGGCATTTTATAAATTACTCCTTGTGCCGAATGGCTAATCCACGTACTTGCAGGGCCGGGAAAAGAAAACTCCGTCAACTCCTTTGAAATAGTGATCCTTTGCAGCGAATCTATTGCGGGCACCGTATAACGAAAAGCCACTCCTTCATTGTAGCAACGAAAAGTGATGATTAATGAGGATTTGCCTGTTTCACGATCTTTAAGGATAATAACTGCCTGGTTATAACGATCGGGATATTTATCGCGTTCTCCGTATAACGGCTTCCAACTTCCTGAAAAGCTACTGTACTTAACACCTCCGATGGTTACATCCTCTCCCAGCGTTTTACTATCTTTAAGCATCAATCCCATTAGAGAAGTATTTATAATTTTCCTTCCCTCATATTGAATACTGTATTGTGCATTTGCAGCTACTGGGGATAAATTGAAATTCAAAACTGTCTTATTATCCGGACTTTCTATTTTTATACTATGGTTACTTCTACCTTTAGCACTACTATGGCTATTAAACCATGAGAGCGACATTACAACGGTTAGAAGGATACAAAACCGGTATTTTTTTATATCTGCCTTTAAGATTAATCTAATGTATTTCATATCTTACATTTTATGAGTTAGATCTTTTTTGAAAAAGTATCCGGGGCATAAAAAATACAAACAGCAGCAATAAAAGAAAGAATCAGGTTTTTCATCATAGCCGGTCTATTTCATTCAATGACCAGCCATATATACCCCTGAGCCGGTATTTTCACTGTTATATTCACTGAGTAATCTCTGCTCAATTTATAGGTTTTATATGCACCGTTTTCAACTCTGATCTTAGCAACGGTTGCTAATCCGGTATAATACAAAGGCAATTTAATTGTTCGTGCGGCAGTGCTGTCCAAAGGATTATATAACATAGCCAATCCTTTTATTTTCAGCTTTGGATTGACGTGTAATATTCCGTCCCAGTCCCTGCCATCTGCCCGGCGCAGATGAATGATATCTGAGTTTAAAATCTGCCGGTATTTTTTATACCATTGCACTACTCCTTTCACCATCGCTTCGGTCT
This sequence comes from Chitinophagaceae bacterium, assembly GCA_004299085.1. GTDB lineage: Bacteria > Bacteroidota > Bacteroidia > Chitinophagales > Chitinophagaceae > FW021-bin31. Next base: position 3,750 of record SCQV01000059.1, read on the forward strand.
GGGGTGTATCATATAATCTTGGTCCTCTGTAGCAGGCCTGCACACCACTGCCAAAGTTTTGCATTAAATGGGTTTTATAATCTTTTAAATGCTCATGCAACGGTTCAATCGTAGCTGCCGCCCCCCCTCCGTGATATTGTACTAAAGGTACAAACATCCATCCCATACTCGGGGTTTTCCCCCAGGTTCCATCATAGATATTCTGGCGTTCGATAATACTCTGTTGAGCGCGTGGTAAAGACCAGTCCGATTCCTTATAACCCATGGCTATTTTACTGGAGCCATTCAGAAAATACCAGTCGGGCGCATTGAGGTAAACATCTCTTTCTCTAAGCCAGCGATAAAAAGATATTTCATCCCACCATTGATCCCATTGTGAATCATACATCCCTTCATGTCCGGGATGAGTAGTGGATGCACAGATATCACCCGGATAAGGTCCGTCATTTTCCAACACGTGAAAACCCGTTTTAGTGATGAATGTTTTCAGTTTTTTTATGTAAGCTATTCCCCATTTGCTGCCAAGACAAGGCGCATAGCCAAATATCTGCCCCCCCGGCTTGCCCGTCTTGGGATTTATTACATCATCTGCTGCATCAATGTTTCTACTGGAAAATAGATCATACCCGCCTAATTCGATCCCTTTACGGTGTGCATAA
>SCQV01000596.1 GCA_004299085.1 Chitinophagaceae bacterium
GCACTGACTGAAATATTCAAGGAATGTTTCATTCCATATTGGGGTATTTCAATGCAACCATCACATAACGATAAAACATGCTCGCTGATACCACTGACTTCATTTCCGAAAACTAATGCCAAAGGATGATGGGCAGGAACTGTAAAATGGCGTAAAGGTACACTTTCTACTGTCTGTTCTACAGCCCATATCTTGTAATCCGAGTCCCTTAATTCTTTAATGGCCACTACCACCTCTTTAAAATATTTCCACTGCACAGTTTCAGTTGCCCCAAGTGCAGTTTTATGAATATCACGATGCGGTGGAACCGGTGTGTAACCACATAGGTAAATTCCCTCCAGCAAAAAAGCATCGGCGGTACGGAAAACCGAACCCACATTATGCATGCTGCGAATGTTCTCCAACACCAATACCAACGGTGTCTTTTCCGATTCGTGAAATTCTGAAACAGTCTTGCGATTCAATTCGTCCATACTCAGCTTATGCATGAGCTTCATTTAGGATGCAAAGGTAAGAGGAAATGGGCTGATTAAAGTTCAGACAGATAAATCATTTTGAAAAGCTCGAAAATAAATTGAGTTCAATCAGCATTTAAACATTGTCCCAACAACATTTAATAATCCGTTTTCTTTGTCCGTTTATTTTCTATAAACCCAATAATTCTTTTTCTTTCTCCTATTATTAAAAAGCCTAAAATTGTTTTGATAGCGGATAAAACAATATAAGTGTTATAGGGAAACCCTGTTTCAGAACCATAATATTTCCTAAGGAAATAGGAAAATACATCTTCGAAAAAATCAGGAATACTATTAATCAGAATAAGGCCACCAATTAAGATTATGGCAATAGTTAAAACCAAATGAGTCGAAAAATGAAATGAAAATTCTTCCTGGTTGAAACCCTGGTCTAATTTGAGTTTATCAATTATATAATTTGTCCTCAATAAAAGCAGATAAATTATAAAGCAATACGCAATTAAAGCAAGTAAATTGAAAATAGTTCCTAATATTCCATTACCGTAAGCTACTTTGGGATCAAAACTACCTGGTTGGGTAAAAAAAGAAAACGAAGCTGTCAATAGTCCCAAAATAATAACAATATTTTTCAAAAAAAGGAGGCCAAATATCTTTAGAATTACGTTAAATAAACTTCTGGGAGTCATAATAGAAGGTATATTAATGGTGAATTGTTTCGACTATTGAAAGTATCAGGAGAATTATAATAACTCATTCAACAAATCTTTTGCAGGACGAGCTTTCAGCTTTCCCTGTTCTACCAACTTAAGTTCCTGAACTGCTTCTTTGAGTTCTTTTAGTATCTGTTCTTTCGTAGGTTCTTCATATTCCAAAATCTCTAAATCCCGATATTGCTTTTTGAGTTTCTTCCATTCATTGATTGGAATATAAACACCCGTAGTATTCCCATTACTGTCCTGTATTTCCTGTAACCTCATATCAAAATTTTAAAATAAGTCATTTTTAAAAGTATCAATTGAATTATCATCCTAAATGACAAATTTACGTAAATAAAGAGTATAAATGAGTTTGGTCAGGCTAAATAATATTACAGAAAGAGGCGTTTAAATACCCTCAATTTATCACGAAATGTTCCTCCGGAACATTTACCTATGTTGGTTTATACCTATTACCAATAATGCGTTCTGCTGGAACGATAGTTGTTCCAGAGGAACATATCGTAGGTAAAAAATAGAATGGTGCTTGACAATCAACGTTCCGGAGGAACGTTTTGTGGGTCAATAAAGAGCCTTATTCTATAATGTTAACCTTCCTTTTGTAATCAATTAAAAAGAGGAATAGCATACTTAGGCTTCATAGCATTTTCTTCTTTGCCATTTTTGCTTTTACATTAAAATTTAAAGCAAGTTTGATCCAATATTGGAGTTCTTTTTCAGAGGAAACAGCTTCTTCTCTTACATACACATACCCTTTATATTTTCTCCCTCCCATTTCCATGGTCCGGCAGCCTTTCGTCCTCAATATTTCTTCATGCAATGCGGGATCAAAGCGGCACATAATATGGTCATCTCCCACACTAATACACATTTTCTTATTCACCATAAAAGTGATACCACGAAACATTTTTTTCTCCGCTACATCCGGTAAATGCGACAATGCCGCTCTGACCCGTTTTGTCAATCTTTCATTGATAGCCATATCAGAAATATTTTTTCAGAAATACATCTTTAAAGCCCATAGAAGCGGCAAAGGCCACCTGGTCGAAGAAATAGACTCTTTCTTTAGAAATTTGATCATCTTGCACTTCAATATAATCTGCCAATTGAAATCTTTCTTTCGAACCGGATGGCGTTCTCGCCTCAATAGTATAGATAGAACACGTCTGATTACCATCAAGGAATTGTTTTTCCATTAAAATGGATTTTTCAACCTGAACCCAACCTGCACATTTTTCTGTAAATTCATCTGCGCTTCTCACAACGGTAAAAGGATCGTCAAAACTAAAATTCTCCACAAGAATATCAGGTAATCCATCGCCTTTTTTGGAAAAAATGATGTCCAGATATTTATTAACGATATCAAGCGGTTCCATATTCTTCTATTTTATTTCGCTATGTAATAATTTTTCAAATGAAAGCGTATCAAAATAGATGGTCAACTCATCCAGCTTCCCGTCTTTTACCTTCCACAGTTCTGCCACATCACCATTCACTGCTTTTCCCCCTGGAAATACATAATCATAGTTCGCCAACACAAAGGCATCATTATCCCGGATAAACATTTCCTTGACCCGCATGGTATTAAACAATCTTCCAAATCTCTGTAATATTTCAATATACGCTTTTTTGCCCCTTACCGGTTCTCTTTGAGTCATGTCGCCGCCAATGAACTTAAAGTCGTCTGAAAGAACGGATTCCCATCCGTTCTTTTGTGCGAGGCCATGATAGTAAACCTCTAATAATTCTTTTGTTTTCATGT
>SCQV01000597.1 GCA_004299085.1 Chitinophagaceae bacterium
CCTTCTATTGATACGCCCTTGCATGCTTTTCTTCCTTTCAATCATATTGATCACCTGCATCCGGATGCGGCTATTGCCATTGCAGCCTGTAAAGATGGGAAAAAGATTAATGAAGATTTATTTGAAGGTAAAATGGGTTGGGTTGACTGGCAACGGCCAGGCTTTGATCTGGGACTTAAATTAGAGCAATGTTTAAAAGATAATCCTGGAATTCGGGGAATCATGTTGGGTGGACACGGCTTATTTACCTGGGGAGATACTGCTTATGAAAGTTATATCAATACGCTGAAAGTAATAGAGAAATATTCAGAATATTTACATGAGCATTACGGTAAAAACCTGCCTTCCGGACAGGCAGGCAAGCCGGTCTTTGGCGGTTTAAAGACTAATGTATTGCCAAAAGAAAAGCGATTGGAGCAGGCTGCTGCATTGGCGCCCGTATTACGCGGATTTTGTTCTTCCGAAGGTAGAATGCCTGCCTACGCTGAGGCTACGGCAGGTAAAATTGGACATTTTACAGACGATGAACGTGTGCTGGAATTTATTGATAGTAAAGATGTCGAGCGGTTGGCTAAGATGGGAACCAGTTGTCCGGATCATTTTTTAAGGACTAAAATTTGTCCGTTAGTATTATCTTTAAAACCGGATGAAGATTTGCAGGATGAAAAAGGATTAAAGGAAAAGCTATCACCTGCATTTGAAGCGTATCGCGCTTATTATAAAAAGTATTATGAAGAGCATAAGCATGCCAACAGCCCGGCTATGCGTGATCCGAATCCCGTGGTCATTTTATACCCGGGAGTGGGGATGTTTACTTTTGCAAAAAATAAACAAACAGCCAGAGTGGCTTCAGAATTTTATATCAATGCCATTAATGTGATGAAAGGCGCGGAGGCTGTTTCAGAATACGTATCTTTACCGTTACAGGAAGCTTTTGATATTGAGTATTGGTTACTGGAAGAAGCAAAGCTGCAAAGGTTGCCTAAGCCAAAACCTTTATCTGGAAAGATAGCTTTAGTGACAGGAAGCGGGGGGGGCATTGGTAAGGCCATTGCCAAAAAGTTTATTGAAGAAGGCGCCTGTGTCGTTATCGCAGATATTGTGAAAGAACGGTTAGATAAAACTTTCAAAGAATTTGGTCAGGCCTTTTCGAAAGATAATTTTATTACCGTCCCGATGGATGTCGTAAAGCCGGATGAAGTGGACAGATGTTTCAGAGAAATTTGTTTAGCTTTTGGCGGAATAGATATTGCTGTAAATAATGCAGGATTGTCTGTTTCCAAGCCATTAACCGAAACCTCTATAGATGACTGGGATTTATTGCAGAACGTGCTGGTGAAAGGCCAGTTTATCATTTCCCGCGAAGCAGTGAAGATTATGAAGCAGCAGGGGATGGGCGGAGACATTGTTGATATTGTAAGTAAAAATGCATTGGTAAGCGGTCCGAATAATGTAGGATATGGAACTGCTAAAGCTGCCCAGTTGCACATGAGCAGATTGATGGCATCGGAATTGGGCAGTGATCATATCCGTGTTAACATCATCAATCCGGATGCTGTCATTCATGGGAGTAATATATGGGCCGGAGGATGGGCTGAAGGCCGTGCAAAAGCTTATGGTATTTCGGTGGAAGATTTACCGAAATATTATGCCAGCCGGACTTTATTGAATGAAACTATTCTGCCGGAAGATGTGGCGAATGCCGTATTTGTTTTTGTAAGCGGATTATTAAATAAAAGTACCGGTAATGTATTGAATATAGATGGGGGAGTGGCGGCTGCATTTGTAAGATGAATAATGAATCAGTGTCATTATTGAGGAAATAACGAACAAGGAATAATGAATAACGAATAACGAATGATGAAGTAGTAACTACTTCTAAAATCGAAAATCGTTAATCGGTATTCAAAAACAGAAATTAGTTATGAGAATTACAAAAGAACAAATTACGTCTTCCAATGAGAAACGATTAAAACAACATCAGTCGAGATGGCATGTTTTAAAAGAACAATTAGAAGAAAAGGGCGCCGATACGAATGAAATGATTAAACAATTACGTTTGTTCCAAATTGCCATTCCCAGTTGGGCGCTTGGGACAGGCGGCACGCGTTTTGGAAGATTTCCGATTGGAGGTGCACCGCGGAATCTGGAAGAAAAAATGATGGATATAGGATTGCTTCACAGTTTGAATAGTTCAAGTGGTGCTATTTCATTGCATATTCCCTGGGATATTCCGGATAATATTCCGAATATTAAATCCTTAGCTAAGGAATTAGACTTGCGTTTTGATGCAGTTAATTCCAATACATTTCAGGATCAGCCTAATCAAAAATATTCTTATCGTTATGGCTCTCTTTCCCATACGGATAAAAATGTTCGTAATCAGGCCATAGCTCATAATCTGGAAGTCGTTAAATATGGAGTAGCGCTGGGAACGAATGTTTTATCCGTCTGGCTTTCCGATGGGGCTATTTTTCCCGGACAGCATAATATTCGTGAAGCATTGCAGCGTACGTCGGATTCTTTGCAGCAGATTTATAAAGGCATGCCGGATGATTTTGAAATGCTGGTTGAATATAAGCCGTTTGAACCGGCATTTTATGCAACGGTGATTCCCGATTGGGGTACCTCTCTTTTGCTGGTAAATAAATTAGGTGACAGGGCAAAAACCTTGGTTGACTTAGGGCATCATTTGCCTAACGCGAATATTGAACAGGTTGTGGCTACCTTGTTATCTGAAAAAAAATTAGGCGGCTTTCATTTCAATGATTCCAAATATGCTGATGATGATTTGACCACAGGAAGCATTAAACCCTATCAATTATTTCTTATTTTTCATGAATTAGTGGAAGGGTTGCGTGCGCAAAACCTGCCTATGCAGCATTTAAGCTGGATGATAGACGCCAGTCATAATATTAAAGATCCGTTGGAGGATCTGTTGCAATCTGTGGAGGCTATTAAACTATCTTTTGCACAGGCATTATTAGTGAGTGAAAATAGGTTACACGATGCCCAGCTACAAAATGATCCGGCATTAGCACAGGAAATATTGCAGGATGCTTTTCGTACAGATGTGAGGCCTTTAGTCGCTGAGGCGCGTTTGCAGGAGGGGGGGGTATTAGAACCAATTGGCTGTTACCGGGAGTTTAAAGTGAGGGGTGAATTAATAAAAGAAAGAGGAAAGAATGCGGTGGCGACAGGATTGTGAGTAGTAGCTGTAGGCAGAGGCAGGAGACAGTTGCAGTAATGGTAAATGGTAAGTAGTAAATTGTAAATAGTAAGTAGTACGGGATATCAGTTATAATCAGAATCGTTTAACATTAACATTAAAACGAAAGACATTAAACATTAAACCTGAAACACAAAACAAAGAACGAACATCATCCTGTTTTATCTTTAAACCTTTATCTTTTATCTTTTATCTTGTAAAATATGTCATCCCTGCCAGTTGCAGCCATCTTCGATATCGGTCGTACTCACAAGAAATTCCTGGTATTTGATCAGCATTATAATGTTGTCGAAGAAACAGGAGCAATCATTCCTGATATTCGTGATGAAGATGGCGATGCATGTGAAGACTTAGGGTCAGTTACTAAATGGATAAAAGATAAAATTCAGAAGGCATTACAGAACCCTGATTACAACATAAAGGTTATTAATTTTTCCACACATGGCGCCGCTTTAGTTCATTTAGATAGTGACAATAATCCGGTAACTCCTTTGTATGATTACATGAAGCCGCTCCAGCAGGATGTTTGTGAAAAGTTTTACCAGTTGTTTGGTGGCAACAAATCTTTTTCAATGCAGACCGGATCTCCTGCTTTAAATATGTTGAATAGTGGTATTCAGTTGTATTGGTTAAAGAATGATAACCCGGCACATTTTTCTAAAATAAAGACAAGCCTACATCTCCCTCAATATTTTAATTTTGTGTTCTCTCATAATAAACATGCAGATATAACCAGTATTGGCTGTCATACCGGTTTGTGGGATTTCAAAAAGAGACATTATCATACATGGCTGCAGACCGAAAAGGCCGCCTGTTTGCTTCCTCCCGCAGAAAATATTAATACGTATGATTGGGTAAAATATTCTCCGGATAAATATGTTCCCGTCGGCATCGGCATTCATGACAGCTCTGCAGCATTGTTACCATTCATTCATGTCGCTGAAGAACCTTTTGTCATGCTTTCTTCCGGCACCTGGAATATCACTTTAAATCCTTTTTTTAAAGGGGAGTTGAACGAAGAACAGTATGAAAAAGACTGTTTGTATTATTTATTGAGTATAGGACATAAAGTCGGTTCTTCAAGAATCTTTTTGGGAAATGAATATCAACATCAGGTTGAAAAATTGGAAAAATATTTTGGTCAAAGGAGAGGATATCATGCTGCAGTTTCTCCCGATCCGGATATATTGAATGAAATACTCAAGGAGCAGTCGGATAAAAAAGTTTTTTATCCGGAAACGATGTATGGCTCCGGTCCCTTTCCTGACCTTAAAAGGCCTTTGCCGGATTTTTCAAATTTCCGGTCTTTCGAACATGCTTACCATAAGTTAATATTGGATTTAGTCTTTTTGCAAAAGATATCTATTGAATTGATTTGCCAGGAAGTGAAGAATTTATATATCAGCGGCGGATTTATTCAGAATAAATTATTTATGGAATTAATGCAATCATTTTTACCGGGATGGAAGATATATATTACAGATGATAAGCATGCTTCCTCTTTGGGAGCGGCAGTGGCTATGCATGACGCCTGGCAAACAGAGCCGTTACACAGGTTGCTGAAACCTGTTCACCTATTTCACGCACAATTTGATTTGAAGGTTAATTCATACATTGATTTTTTCACGAGACTTTAGATTTTTCACCTTACTAAATTATAACATAAATCATGGGCGTTATCATTGGTGTCATCTATCATTTTATCGGCGGGGCTGCTGCCGGCAGCTTTTATATGCCTTACATGAAGGTAAAAAAATGGGCTTGGGAGAGCATGTGGATTATAGGTGGTTTTTTTTCCTGGCTGATCATTCCCACGCTTGCTGCCTGGCTGACTGTTCCCGGATTTGCAGGTATCATCCATTCTACTGACTGGAGTACTTTATCGTGGACTTATTTTATGGGCATACTATGGGGCATTGGTGGATTGACTTATGGTTTGGGTGTTCGTTACCTTGGAATGTCATTGGGTAATTCTGTAATTCTTGGCCTCACCGCTGTCTTTGGAGCCTTATTGCCCGCAGTCTATTATGACTTTTCTTATCATCCGGGTAAAGTAACTTTTACCGAATTGCTTCACAATAATTGGGGACATTATATTTTAATCGGTGTGGCTATTTGTTTAATCGGAATTGCCATTTCCGGCAGGGCCGGTATGATGAAGGATAAAGATTTATCAAAGAAGAAATCGGAAGACAAAAGCGGAGGGAAAGCGATACAATATAATATCGCTACCGGGTTAATAGTGGCCGTCATTTCAGGGATACTCAGCGCCTGCTTTAATTACGGCATTGAAGCGGGGTCTTCTATGGCGCAAATGGCTGTCCATAGAGGTGTGAATCCATTATTTCAAAATAATGTCATCTTTGTCGTATTGTTGTGGGGGGGGCTCACCACCAATTTTATCTGGTGCGTTATTTTAAATATCAGAAACAAAAGCTACGGAGATTACGGAGATAAAAAAGCGCCGTTGACTTCTAACTATTTACTGTCTGCCGCTGCCGGCACTACCTGGTTTTTGCAATTTTTCTTTTATGGGATGGGAGAAAGTAAATTGGGCAATGGCGCCAGCTCGTGGATATTACACATGGCGTTCATCATTCTGGTGGCCAATATCTGGGGACTTGTTTTAAAGGAATGGAAAATGGTGAAAATGAAAACGGTAGTCACCATCTCTGCCGGCATCCTGGCTATTTTAATATCTATACTTTTTGTGGGCTATGGCAACGGGCTTAAGCCGTAAAATTTTAAATAGAATATTGTGTTTGGAATCATTATATCCATAACCTCTCCCGCTGATATCCTGAAAAGGTTGGAGATATTAAGGCGTTTTTTGACAAATATGCTTTAAT
>SCQV01000598.1 GCA_004299085.1 Chitinophagaceae bacterium
CATATTAAAAGCGCCTCCTACATTAAGTTGTCCGTTTTTCAAAAAATGAGCGATCAAATTTTTTCTGTCGGGATGTCGTCGTAAATATTCACGGATCATCAATACATCTTCTATGTCAAAGTGATAATTAGAATCTTGTACCATTTTCTCTAAAAGAGGTGTAATGACCAATGTGTCACGAAATAACTCGCACTTTTGTGGAGAATCCATCCAAGCGATATCTTGGTGAGTAGAATTTAATAAATACAATGGCATTGGGTTCTGACTTCGGGAGGATAATATCTTAAGTTCGCTTACGAGTTCCGGATGGCTTTTTAGCATTGGATTCGATGTATCTTTTTTTAAGCTCAATAATTTTTGATGAAATTCCAAGAGTATCCTACTATTCACTTTCATTGCATCAGTATGGCTATTAAAAAACGCTAATACAATAAAAGAAATAACAACTTTTCTTAATAAATTTCTCATTTTATACATCTTCATAATTACAATACTTCGGTAAGAAATTTAAGCTCGTAAGGGGTAAAATCTCCCGAAATTCAAGCTTTGGTTATAAACACGTTTTATTTTTCTGCAACTTAGGTCTAAATCTAAGTTATTAAAAATTCTATTGACGATTAGTTGGTTCATATGCAGCATCTTAATATCTGCCATGGAAAAACTTATCCGTTCACCAGGTGGTTGTGATAAATAATAGGCCACCTTAGCAACAGACACTGCCGTCATGGCAATATTAAAATGACTATGCAATTTCTTTTGGCTCCTTGCCTGGCAATCTTCCAGTCCGGCATATTGCTTACTATCTCTGATTAAGAATTCTATCTGAAAACGTAACCCATAATAGCTGCACATTTTCTTCTCATCTATTTCAGCATCGGTACCAACAATTATCTCCGGCTGCTTTTTATCACCGTAATATACAAAGGCAGCCAACACCTTTTGCTTTAATACCACGCTGTAAACAATCCCTCCATATATTTCCAGATGCTTATCCCGATGGCAACACTTCATTCTCCTCTTGTCTATCGCCTTTAGATTAATCTTGCCCTCATATTGCCGGTGTCTTCCTCTGCCTCCCCGTTGCTTCCCGTTATACAGGTATCTTAGGTTAGCATCGCTACGTGCTTTTGTGATTATATGCAATCCTTCTTTTAGTAAGGGGTTAATAAACTCCTGTTTCATAAAATATCCATCCACTACTAAATACCGACTGACCGATTTAATATCCTTCAAATATTTCTTGATAATCTTCATGTAATGAGTGACCAAGGTATCTCCTGTTGCTTTTAGCACCGCCGGGGAAGGGGTTTGCAGGGCTACTCCATGCAGGGCGGTCCCCGATGACACATCCACAAACGCCAAACAACCTATCTCCAACCCCTTCAACGCCCTTTGTCTTGTCCCACTCCAAAACTTTCCTAATCCGTAGGTCTTCTTCCCACTTTTCTTGATATATGACGGATCAAAAACTGCCAGTACCTCTTTACCACAACTTTGCTTTACTAACCTAATGTTGAAATTAAACCAATCAAACAACCGGTCAAACCCATTGCGGTAACTCTTTTCCGACAGGCCCCCTCATCGGCTCATATTACTAAAGGTATAACGACATTGCATCCCAAGCCATAGCGCCATAATGTGAATAAAAAATTTGGCAACCGGCTTTTTCATTTTCTTATACTTCGCATAGTATCGCTTTGTCGGTACCTAAGGCATTCAGTTTTCGTTTAAGCATACAAAGATCTAAGGCCCTTGTCTTTTTTATCTATTTTTATTTCTTCACACCTCGTGCATAACTACTAATCTTTTACCAGACTATTGCATATACATATATTGATTTAATTCAAATTAGCTTTTACAACTATCTCGTTTATGGTGCCATCGTTTACTCTCTATGGTGTGCCCATATTTTTTGCACACAAGCCATCTTTCCCATTTTATTTTATTTCATGTAGACCTCTATATTTTTGCATCATCCTTAACTCGGATAACAAAATTGATAGTTTCGATTATGGCTCCTCTTTTGATGATTAATTTATATTTTCTGGTACATAAGGTTCAACTTTAGTCAGTCATATTTAAGTAATCTTTTTTGCTACCATGTGTTCGTCACTGAGCGTAGTATTGAAGCCAGCATCATCTATATACTCAAACAATTCTGGATTTTTTACCAAAGGACCCATTAAAAATAGGACTATAATGAGAGCAACCAATGCCATAATGCCATAGCCGATAAAAACTGTGTTATAAGCCGTGGCATAGTTGTGTGCTTCAGAAATGTTTTTTACGGCAATTCCGGAAAGGAACTCGAAGATGGCTCCTCCCAGCCCTGCTCCCACGCTGGCCACACCCCATACTGAAGCCGTAGCACTTTGTGGAACTACGTCTGCAGGGAACGCCATGGTGTTAGCGGTGTAGGCGGCATAACTAAACCCAGCTATACTTAATATTGCCAATGCAACCATTGCTGAGCTTATAAGGAGTGGTCCCAGAATTAACGATAGTCCCAACATTGTTCCAAAAAGTCCGACTGAAATTTTACGTGCCTTAGGTATTGATATACCCTTACGAATAATAAACTGTGTAAATAGCCCACCTAATATATTGCCTAATTCAGCAACAAAAAAAGGAATCATGACGAACCACCCTATCTTTTTTAAATTCCATCCATATACGTCAACGAGGTAACGACCTACCCAAAAAGTAATGAAGTACCATATAGGGTCCATAAAAACTTTGGAAAGAGTAAACCAGGATACGAAGCGAGTCCTTATTAATTTCAATGGTGGAATAATTCGGGCTTTAGATTCTTTTATAGTACGCTTAGGAGTATAATAATTAAACCAGAATAATGCTAATAACAAATATCCGCATACCCCAATAACAATAAAAGCTATTTGCCATCCATATTTTTCTCCTAACCATATCGCTAATGGGGGCGTTATCAATGCACCAATGGAAGCCCCACTGTTAAATATTCCCATTGCGGTAGAGCGTTCTTCTGGAGGGAACCATTCACTTGTTAACTTAATTGCGGCGGGCCAGTTTCCTGCCTCACCGATACCAAGTAGGGTCCTGAGTATCCCAAAATGAATAGGTAAAGTAGCTATCGCCTGGAGGAGAGAAGCAGTTGTCCAGAAAGCCATACAGCAAGCATAACCTAATCGTGTGCCCAACTTGTCAATTATAAATCCTGAAAATAGGTTAGAAACCGTATAGCCAATAAAAAATGCAGTCCCGATATATCCGAAAGCTTCATTGGAGATCAAATGTCGAAGCTCACCTGCAGCGCTAAGATAGTTAAATGCCAGGCGATCTACGTAATTCAATATAGTTGCACCCAGTGCAAATGATAACATCAACCATCGTGCTCTATAAATATTTTTATCTGTATAATCAAGTGATCTAACTTGTTTCATTCCTCATAATTATTGGGGTTGATTCATATACCAATTACTTAGTTTATTCACAAATGAAATAAATAGTTCTTTTAATCCATTCCAGTTCTTATTTTCGATTAAATTGTGGTCAAATATTTGGCTTCCTATACCCAATCCTGCGGCACCTGCCTGCATAAAATCAATACAATTATTCAGGTTAATTCCACCTGTTGGTAATAGCTTTATTTGGCTTAAAGGTCCTCCAAGCTCTTTGATGAAGCTTGACCCAAGCTGGCTGACAGGAAAAACCTTCACCATTTCAGCTCCCCACGACCAGGCAGTGTATATCTCTGTGGGTGTAAAAGCTCCAGGAAAAACAGGTACCTGTTTTTGAATACAAGTCTTAATAACTTCCTTATTGAGAATAGGAGTTACAATAAAACGGGATCCCGCCGTGATCGCCTTTTCCAAGTCATCAGAGGTACAGACTGTTCCAGCACCTATATAAAGCTTATCACCAAATAGTTTTGTCGCGTAACGTATCATTTGACTTGCATTAGGCGTATTCATAGTGATCTCTATAGTGGTTAAACCCGCCACATAGTATAAAGGCAAAATTTGTTCAATATCTTTTAAAGATAAATTCCTGATAATACCAATTACTGGCATCTGTTTGAATCTTGTACTATGAAAAAAGGTATTTTCCATAAGGCGATTTTGTATATATTTTAATCTATTTGATAATGCAGTATTTTGATATGCCCTTCCAAGGCCGCATTATCCATTATGTTTGCGTCAATTAAAAAAGTACCGTCAATCATATCCAGATATTGTATTGCTTGTTTATAGAGAGTATTAACATTGCTCTCACTACACAGGACTATACGACCGTTTGCTCTTTTCGATAGTTCGTTTAATTCACTGCCAATCAAAAGACCGCTTAAATAATAAAAGTTATCTTCTTTGGTCAATAGCTTAAATAAATGATTTATTCTGACATTAAATAAGGCATGCAATAAATTAGAATCTTGAGAATTATGTATTCCACATCTGAAGGCATCTGTTTGTGACATGCTTAATTCAGTTAATGCTCTATCACCGAAAACTGCATCTTTAAGGATACTTTGGTGGGCTATTATATTAAATAGTTCACCTGTCATGTAGGTATGAAAGTCAATGATGCTCCCTTGATTTATATAAACGTGCTTTGAATGAGTGCCAGGAAGAATACAAAGGATTTTTTTAGCTGTATAAATATCCTTCCGCATTGAAGCAAGTCCTATAAGCTGAGTTTCTTCACCACGCATTACATCCATTTTACTACAGACTCCGGACACAAGATATATTTTATGGGGGCATTGAAGGGTTGGATAAATACATTCAACAGTGCTACCACTTCCATCCAAGGGAAAAGGTAAAGGTGTATATGATACTTCACGCATACCTATAACAGAAGACGCCATACCGGAAATAACTACTGGAACATCTTGAATATCGAATAATACTTTATCTGATATCGCTTGAATATTTTGTTGTAATTCATTAAGATAAGCGTGTTCAAGACTGATTAATTTATTTTCTTTATCCGCTGTATTCCATCGGTTAAATATAATTGCAACACCTCTATCAGAACGGGCTTCATTAATGATTTCATGATGCAGGGTATCAACAAGCTTCAACCTGAAAGAAGAAGTTCCCCAATCACAGCTCAATAGATAATCCTGCATTTGTAGAATTATAAGTCATTGTTTATTTATATTAAAGTGTTACCATTCAGTTACACTGCCGTCTTCATTTCTCCATACAGGATTTTTCCAGGCGTGGCCCGAAATGGACATTTCTCTCACCTTTTCTTCATCTATCATAATGCCTAATCCTGGTAAAGTTGGACGATGAATGAATCCATCTTTTATTTCAAAGACATCCTGGTTTTTGATATAATCTAATAAATCGACGCCTGTGTTATAATGGATTCCTAAGCTAATTTCCTGAATCAAAGCATTGATGCAGCTAAAATCAATTTGCAATGCAGCGGCAAGCGAAATTGGGCCCAACGGACAATGGGGAGCCAGCGCAATATCATATGCTTCGGCCATTGCAGCAATTCGTTTTACTTCTGAAATCCCTCCTGCGTGACTTAAGTCGGGTTGTATAATGTCAATCGTTCCCTGTTCAAAAAAAGGGAGGAAATCCCATCGGCTATATAACCGCTCACCCAAAGCAATAGGGACGCTGGTATATTTTGATATTGCGGAATACGCTTTTTGATTCTCAGGCAATACAGGCTCTTCAATAAACATGGGCTTAAGATTATCCAGCTCCTGCACCAACATCTTAGCCATTCCTTTATGAATACGTCCATGGAAATCTATACCAATTCCTTTGTCATAACCTATAGCTTCTCTCACAGCACGAACTCGATCCACCACATCCTGTATCTTTTTAGGAGTATCAAGCCATTCCATTTCAGCACATGCATTCATCTTTACAGCACTAAACCCTTTGCTCATACGCATCTTAGCTCCATCCACTACATTGTTAACCTTGTCCCCTCCTATCCAACCGTAAACTTTCATTTTATCTCGTACCGGGCCGCCAAGCAACTCGTATATTGGCACTCCAAGCACCTTTCCTTTAATATCCCACAAAGCCTGATCAATCCCTGCAATCGCACTCATCAATATAACCCCCCCACGATAGAATCCCCCCCTATATAATAATTGCCAGATATCTTCGATTTTCCTTGGGTCTTTACCAATAATATATGGTAGCATCTCTTCAACCGCTGCCTTTACCGTACCAGCTTTTCCTTCTACAGTGGGTTCTCCCCATCCCTCTGTCCCATTATCTGTAGTAATTTTGATAAACAACCACCTTGGCGGAACTTTAAATAACTCCAGCTTTTCTATTTTCATATTTTTTATTTAGCCACATTGACTATACAATACGCATTGTCATGCCACCATCTATTACCAAATTCTCTCCTGTGATGAAATTATTCCGTATCAACATTAATATTGCATCTGCAACTTCTTCTGGAGTACCCTCACTGTGTATTGGAATCCTATTCTCAATATTGTTTCTGACCTGTCTATCTGTGAGATAATCCTGAAACCGCGTTCGTATAACTCCAGGAGAGACACAGTTTACTCTAATTCTTTTATCTGAAAGTTCGAGCGCCAAAGTTCTGGCAAATTGAGGTATGGCGCCCTTTACTACTGCATAAGCGAGGGCGTTTTTAACACCTCGTAGGCCGGCAGCAGATGATATTAAGATAATAGCTCCTTCACCTTGTATTTGCATGAAAGGCGCTATGGCCAAACAAAGATGAAAAATTGCATGTACATGAATGTCAAATGCTGAATACCACACTTCTCTTGCTCCACTTAAAAGTCCTCCTGGCGCAGCCGATCCTGCACAATGAACAAAAATATCAATTGCATTGAATTGGCTAACTGTTTCTTCAACTACCCGTTTACACGCTGTTTCTTCACTTAGATCAGCCTTAATGAGATAATAGGTTGCACCAATATTTTTTAAATCCTGGATGACAGGTGCGTTTACTATATCTCTGGCTACTATACATATTTTAGCTCCCCCTTTGGCTAACTTTATGGTTGTTTCAGCACCGATGCCATGTGTTCCACCTGTAATTAAAGCTACTTTGCCTTGGATTTCCATTTTTATTTTAGAATGACCTTTATTTTGTTACTTAAAGTTTTTGATTCATCATGTTTTTGAAGGCTTGACGTGCTTAGCCTAAACTGGTATTTTAAAACCAAAGCTAAATTGTAGGTCTGGGGGAAGAGTATCTTTCAATTCACCAGGAATGTCAATTATCAGTCCACGAGAACTATCGTACTCCCATTTTAATGGCGTATGCATACCCATCATATATACTTCTGCATCCCTACGTGGTTTTACTGAACTCAGTATGAGTTTATCTTGAGGCCATTTATAGGAAAATGCATAAACAGTTCGTTTATCTTTACTTCTTGTGAAACGTATATCCTCTCCCTCTTTCCAAAGATCACCTTCTCTTGGACGGGTTGCGTAAATACCTTCTCCATTAACCCTCAGCCATGCACCTGTTTTTCTAAGCTGCTTTACTGCCGTAGGATGGAATTTCCCTGTGCCATCCGGGCCAATAGCTGCCATAAAATTCCCTCCTTTAGCTGCAGAATCAATCAAATTTTTAACGATCCAGTCCGCTCCTTTATAATTGCCTGGATGAGGGTCATAAGAAAAACTACTGCCAAGGGGATAAATGACAAACCATGGTGTATCAGTATTCTCCTTATTACCGGGTACGAATCCTTCGGGAGTATAATAATCGCCATAATTACCAATGCCTCTTGCACGGTACATCACATCGGGACAAAGGTTACGGAGATAAATCATGGTATCCCGCAGTTGCGGCCATACTTCAGGGCCAAGCCATTGATCTAAATCAATCATGGAAATTGCTCCATATTTTGTAATAAGTTCTTCTAGTTGCAGACGATGGCGCTTCATCATGCTTGCCATTTCTGCCTTGGTCGGATCTGGCATAATCACCAAGCCCGATTTCCCAAATCGAGTTTTGGGATTTTGTAATTCCGGATGTCTATCTTTACCAAGCACTGCAATTTTGCCGGCATCCGGAACTTGTAAAGGATGGTAATTATAAGGCCTGAAATTAGCATCATGCCAATCTGGATGTGAGAAATAGAGATCTATTTTTATGCCTTTTTTATGAGCGGCATCACATAATTCTTTGATTATGTCACGTTTAAACGGCGTTTCCATGATGCCGTACGCCTGATTGCAATCTTCAATAGTTGGGCCTCCGGGAGTAAGCCAGTTAGCTCTGTTCCTTACTCTGGTTTTAGTGTCAAAAAGAGAAAAGCCATCATGATGCTTGCTC
>SCQV01000599.1 GCA_004299085.1 Chitinophagaceae bacterium
GCTCTCCCTTCCATGCATGCTTCCATCGTCTATGGCTCCACACCCAGTTTTCGGGCTGTGATTTAATTCCCTTTTCCAATAACTGAACAAACTTTTCTGTAATGAATCCTTCTTTTTCCTGTTGAGGCCGGGCGGATATCAGGCTTACCTGAATATGATATTTTCCGCGTTTTACTTTCTTTATTTCGCCATATACCACCGGAATGTTGCTTCGCCGTGCGCTCAGTTCAGGCCCTTTATAAAAAGCCGTCATTTTATTCATAAAAGGAAACCAATAAGCGCGCCGTGGGTTTCCCGGATTCTGATCGGCAACCAGCACGTTGATAAACGGCTTACCCTGCCAGGGCTTCATTGCCCGCCGCACATCATTAGCAGGAATCATTATGCTGCTAAAACGGGAACGGATATACCGGAATAACCTGTCTGCCGCTTTATTGCTTAACGGCATATAGGTTACTAAAAAAGGCCGCTGCACTTTGGTCTTAATAAAAAGATTCGCCCATTCCCAGTTAAAATAATGTCCCAGGTGGATATGATATCCTCTGCCGGATTTTTCTAATTCATTTAATAAAGCCAGATCACCTGAAAATCTCTTTTCTATTGCCTTACGGGAAATGCTGATCATTTTGATCGTTTCCACCATCATATCCGAAAGATTCCGGTAAAACTTTCTTGCAATTTTTTTCCGCTCTTCTTCTGACTTTTCCGGGAATGCCTGCAACAGGTTTTTCATCACCACTCCTTTCCGGTAGCCTGCAATATGATATAAAATAAAATAGACAACATCAGACAGCAGGTATAATACCTTTAATGGTAGTAATGAACATAAATAACATAGAATGAAATATAGGTAGAACACGGAGAATCGGTTGTCAGTTGCCTGGTTTGTTATTAGTTGACTACTATCTGTATTTAGCGTATTTCAGGATTTTTATAAAATAATATTCTGCACGAGCTTGCTCTTATATGGATAATTGGTGTTAAAATGCAACCCTCTGCTTTCTTTCCGGAATGAAGCGCCTTTTACAATTAAATATCCAACAGTAATCAGATTCCTCAATTGGCAAAGCTGGGGGGACGGTGCGGTTCTTTCATACAGGCCTTCTGTTTCCTCATGCAACATATCCAACCGTCTCATTGCTCTTTCCAAACGTACATTGCTGCGAACAATGCCCACATAATCACTCATGACCTGCTGCAGCTCTTTCAGGCTCTGTGTGATCAGGATCATTTCTTTCGGCTCGGTGGTTCCTTCTGCATTCCAGTCGGGTATTTCTTTAAATGCTTCCTGATGTTGAATGACTTTACATCCGTCTTCAAAACAACGGTGTGCAAATATCATCGCTTCGAGCAGAGAATTGGAGGCCAACCGGTTTGCGCCGTGAAGCCCGGTGGAGGCACATTCTCCGCAGGCATATAATCTGCGTATGGAGCTTCTTCCCCATTCATCGGTTTTTATTCCACCACAACTATAATGCGCTGCCGGTGCCACAGGGATCATCTCTTTATGAATGTCTATTCCGATGGATTTACATTTTTCATAAATATTGGGAAAATGATGCTTGAATTTTTCCAGATCCATTTGGGTACAATCAAGATATACATTTTCGGTACCGGCACGTTTCATTTCACTGTCAATGGCACGCGCTACCACGTCACGCGGCGCCAGATCTCTGCGCTCATCATATTTTTCCATAAATGCTTCCCCTTCTTCATTCCGTAGAATGGCTCCATCTCCCCGTACTGCTTCGGAAATTAAAAAGGCTTGCCCGCCCCCCTTCTTCCCCCCCGCCGGAGAGGAGTATTGGGGGGGCAGGGCAGTAGGATGAAACTGGATAAATTCCATATTTTCAATCCTTCCTTTGGCGCGATAGACCATTGCCACGCCATCGCCGGTAGCGACCACAGGATTGGTGGTGGTGCGGTAAACCTGCCCGTTGCCTCCCGTGGCCAACAGAGTAATGTGGGATAAAATCTTTTCTATCCGGTTTGTATGCTCATTCAACGCATATACACCATAACATTCAATGTCTGTAGTGGACTTGGTCACCAGATAGCCCAAATGATGCTGTGTAATAATATCTACCACATAACAGTGGGTAATCAGCTCAATATTTTTTTGCTTATGGATGGCTGCCAGCAAAGCTCTTTCTATTTCTTTACCGGTCACATCTTTATAATGGATTACCCGGTTTTCAGAATGTCCGCCTTCACGGCCCAACGAAAAATCTCCTTCGGGGTTTTTGTCAAATTCAGCGCCTAAATCTATAATCTCCTGAACCCGCTGTGGGCCTTCTTTTACTACGATCTCCACTATTTTTTCATTACAAAGCCCATCGCCGGCAATGAGAGTATCTTCTATATGCTTTTTAAAGCTGTCATGCGCCAGGTCATTAACCACTGCTACGCCGCCCTGGGCATATTTAGTATTGGTTTCATCTTCGACAGTTTTGGTAATAACCGTTATTTTTCTGTCAGGGCATCGCTGCGCCGCTTTCAAGGCATACGTAAGTCCGGCAATTCCAGAGCCGATCACCAGAAAATCTGTTTGCATCATCTTTCCTCTTGTTTAAAACAGGCTGCAAATTAGTAATTTATAGCCAAATCTTATTTTGTGGTGCCGGGTAAAAGGCCGGAATGACACGCTGTCAAAGAGACTTTATGCCGTCAGTACTATAAGGCAGCCCG
>SCQV01000600.1 GCA_004299085.1 Chitinophagaceae bacterium
GGAGAAAAGAAAAAAGTCAGCAGGCCTATGTTCTTTTTCTGACATTGCAAAATTTTGTACATTTGAAAAATGAATGAGCTTTCTAATATAAAAACTACCTTACAAGCGCTAAAGCCTGAGCTCATGAAAAAATATCATGTTCGTACGTTAGGGTTGTTTGGTTCTATAGTCCGGGACGATTATACCGCCGGCAGTGATATGGATATAGTAGTGGATTTTAACAGGTCTATAGGGATTGAATTCATTGATTTGGCAGATTATATTGAACATAAAATTAAAAAAAAGGTTGATCTCGTTTCCAGAAACGGAATAAAAGAAAAGTATTTTAAAGAAATAGAGCCGGAGATAATTACAATATGACAGCTATCGCCATAGATGATGAACCTATTGCTTTGGAAGTAGTTAAATCACATGCTGCTAAAGTCCCTTTTCTTGATTTGCATGCCACCTTCACCAATGCATTCAAAGCTGCAGAATTTTTACAAAAAGAAAGGGTGGATATTCTTTTTCTTGATATCAAAATGCCTGATATCAGTGGTATGGAATTTCTAAAAAGCTTATCCAATCCGCCCATGGTTATTTTTACCACCGCCTACTCAGCACATGCCGTGCAAAGCTTTGAATTAGATGCCGTGGATTATTTGCTGAAACCTTTTTCTTTACCGCGTTTTTTAAAAGCCTGCAATAAAGCACAGGAATTACTGTTGCTCAGAAATAAGTATCCTGGCAATGATTCGCCTTCATTTATTTTTATCAAAAGCGGATATGAACAGATCAAAATAAATTTATCAGAAATCTTCTATGTGGAATGCGCAGGGAACTATATGAATTTTATTTTACGGGAAAAGAAAATCATTTCACGTTTATCCATGCAGGAGACACTTGATATTTTACCTAAAGAAAAGTTTATCAGGATCCATCGTTCATTTATCATCGCCATAGATAAAATTGAAAAAACCGACCGCCGGCAGGTGTGGATAAATGGGATATCCATTCCTATCGGGAATAATTATGACGAGGATCTCCATAAGGTACTTTCTTAATAGATTTTCAATGATTATCCGTTTAAGTACAGGAACATCTTTTGAATAATGCCCAAAGGGCTCCTTCGGAGAACATTCCCGCCTGAACGGACGGGCAGGGAACCTTTGCCTTTGCCTTTGGCAGGCAGGTATTGAAGTAGGGACAGTACTTCTAAAATCGGAAATCGGTGTTGGATATTCGATATTGGGCCAAACGAGAGCTATTATATAGGTTCCTGCATTATTGCGGATAATCATTAGATTTTCAACTCGCCACTTTTCAAATCCTGCATCATTATATCAACCATCAAGCAATTAAACAATAAAACCATCAAACAATAAAACCATTGAGCCATCAAACCATTATTCTATATCCAGCCCTTTCAAAATAATTTTAGCAATATCTGCTTTTTCTTTTTCATAATGATGCCCTCCTTCAAGATACACCAACTGCCAATCTGCCCTTGAGATGATTTCATAAGGGAAATCGTTTTCTTTATGACCAAAGAAAAATAATGTTTTTACCATCTTCATTGTTTGAATCTCATTGACCACATTATATCTCCATTGATGGCGGCTACCTAACAGTTGTAAAATACGAATTTTAAAATCTGTTGAAGTGCCCGGTGAAAATAAAGCAACTCCGGCGCAATGCTTTAACAGGCTATCCGGCAGACGATTGACGACGAAAGGTACCACGTCAGCTCCGAAAGAATATCCCATCAGAATAAAAGAATCTTTATGCCACTGCCGCATATACTCATCTAATATGCTTTCAACCGCTTTTGTGGTCATATCCGGCGTCTTTTTTCTCATAAAATAATGCCAGGAACTCAAAGCTATCATTGGCACTTTTTCGCTTTTAAATTGTTTGGACAGCTTTCGTCCGATACGGCCCCATCCGCCATCTCCGGTTATCATCAATACCATCGGCATATTCTCAGCTCGCGGCGCTGATATAATGGCGATCGGCAACTTGTGCATTTTACCTGTTGTTTTTTGAGCGAAGCAATGAGTAAAAACCAATACTAAACAGCCTAAAACAGTTCCTCGTTTCATGAATAAAAAAAGATTATTCTTAAAAAAGCTATCCAATATCACGCGCTAAGAATGCAGCACATTCAATAGTCAATGGTCAAAGTTCAATCAATACCGTTCAGTTAATAAATTTAAGATTGCTGATTAACGATTTTCGATTTTAGAAGTAGCACCAGATCATAAATCTGCAATCGTTAATCAGCGTTCTGAAATCAATTAAGTTCAAAATATTGTTAACTAAACGACATTGGATATTCAATGTTCAATATTCAATATCTGTCTGCCGGATAGGCAGGTTTAAAACTCCTTCATCACTGAGTTTAATGCCTGCGGCAATAACACCAGATCAAAATGGTGCTCATAGATCATATATTTATTTTCCCAGACAGGATCGAATTTTTCTTTAAAAAACCTTAATCCTTTATAATGCTTGAAGCGGCCAATATTCTCGTAAGCGAATTTAATGGTTCTTTCCCGGATGTCTTTCGGGATATCAATGCCGGACATGGGCGCCATGCCCATATTCAATGTCTGGTAGTTTTTTTCTTTGCAATAAAAAATTAGTTCCACCATCAGCATATCCAGGCAGCCACTGTATTCATCCGCTAATTTCCGGATCAGGTCATAACGTGCTTCTCCTTTTTTATAATCGGGTATCAAATCTAAAAAAGCAACAATCCTTCCATCAGGAGCCTCTAAGTATAATATGGTATGCTCACGCACTTCTTCTTCCAAAAACATACCCTGAGAAAATACCATTTCTTCTTCCCCTAATTTATTCAGCCAGTCATTGGAAACCGCTTTTAGCTGTTGCAAAATATTCCCCGGAACAGGCGGATCAAGTATATGGCATTTATACCCTTTCTTCAATAAATTATTTCTGGCGGTACGAAGGTTTTGCCGCTTCTTGCCTTCCATTGAAAAAGTTGTCAAATCCACCATCGCCTCTTGCCCTATAACTATCGATCTTTTTCCCAATGATTGAAAAAAAGGAAGGTATTTTTCATCTATACGATAATAAGCCGTTTTCAATCCCTGTTGTTCGCCATATTTCTCAAAAGCGTCTATAATCTTTTTATAAATCAAGTCCTCGTTTTCACAAACAGGCATTCCAAGCGTGATGGCGAAATCATTAGCAGTCTTATACGAAATAAATCCATCCACTTCCGGGACAGTAAAAATGAGCTTATCAGGATATACTTTAAAATATTCTACCGCAGATTCTCCATATTTTTCTACCTTTTCTTTTGCATAATTATATCTTCCCTCTTCTTCTTTCCGGTTATACACAAAAGGCCTTAAAAAGGTATAAATCAGGAATGCAATGGAACCAACACCCATCACATTTATGGCTCGCAGAAATCCATTTGCTAACTTAGTATGTGGAACAAGATCCGTTTGTAGCAAAACAAAGTTTTGTAAAGTATATTTAACTGATTGAAAAAAAGTAAGGTTAACACCGAAATTTTTTTCCCGCATAAAATAAAAGCCAATAATGCCAAAGATAACACCGGTCAGCCACACTCCTATCGCTACTTTCAGGCCTGTCTGCACTAACTGCCGTTTGCTTTTTACCTGGTATTGATTTCTTGTGGCAATTAAAATAATACAAACAACAGCCGCAAAAATGGCTTCTTCATAATCAATGGCTTTCGTCATATTGGCCACTACAGAAACTAATGAAACCACCAACGCGATGACCCACGCCGATCGAAGTCCGCGCAATAAAAAGGCGGAAGTGACAATTAATACCACGCCCGCCGCTATCACTAAATCGTTGGAGGCATGAACCGTACTGACCGGAAGATATTGCTCAATCAGGTGCATACGCCAATGAATAGCCGGTGATAATCCGGATAACAGATTAACAAAGCCCAACGCAAAAATCAGTAATGAAGGAAATATACGAAGCAACAGGCTTTGTCGGTTAAATAAAAAGCTTAGTAATCCTGCGACCGCCACTAACCAGAAATTAAAGAAACGATACAGTAAAGTGATAGATGCAGCAGCGGTCGTGTCGTACCCAAATAACGTTAAAATATAAATCAACGATAATTCAACGGCACCAATTCCTTTTAAAAAAGGCGATATGACTAAAAATATAGTAGCTACTGTATATCCTAACAAAGCTGCCTGAAAAGAAATTTCCGGAGAGATGGCCCTCATGGAAATATACAATTGAGTAATCCCCACAAATTCTATCAGAATAGAAACGATCAGCGTATAGAATATCTCACGTGATGAAACCTTTTCATTGAGGATATCATTCATCATCACTTCAAGCTGGGGCATTATCCGGATTAGTTTTCTGTACCACCACCCTTTTTTATATACAGACCACGATGCCCAGCACAGCCATATTATCAATACTAAAAGTATCAGAAAATACCAGGTTTCTTTGCCAACCACTCCCCTGTCTAATACTAAATAAAGAATAACCGGAATGCCCACTACAATGACAGAAGCGATGCCTAATACAACGAATATATAAGAAGCAAAATTGGTTTTGGTATTACTGATCTGCTGTCGCTCCGGAATGGATTTAAAAAATGTCTGTGAAGTCACACCGCCGGCCGGAAGAAAAATACCTACCAGATTCCGTTTTAAATATAATTCAATAGCCCCCCAATAGCTGATCTTTGCACCCACAGCCGCAAAGCTGGTTACGTACATCAATGCCTGCAAGGCAATATAAGCCAAAACCAGCAGGATACCCCATAGTAACCACGAAATATGAATGGAAGAAAGCACCCCTCTGACTTTCCCAAATTCTCCCTGCTCTTTTCTGAAGAAATAAAAAGCGACCAATATAAACAAAATGGAAAGAAGCTCCCGCCAGTAGAATTGTCCCGCGATAATCTTTCTCCAGGTTGATCGGATTGATAGCATGAATAAAAGATAAAAGTAAGCGGCAAAGGTACGGGAAAGGATTGGGTTACGGTTTCAATATTTCATGCATTCAGTTATTCTCTTTCAAAAACGTAAGTGCCGTTCACCACAACTTTTACAGGCATATTATAAGCGTTTGAAGGAGTGAGATCGCCGCCCCAAAGTATTTTTATTGTTTTATCATCCAGTTGCATGATAGTAGCAGGTTGGGACTTCCCAGTCTCTTTATCCGTGACAACTAAAGTAGTTCCATCCTTTGTCCAAGTGCCTGAGCCCATGAATCCATTTATCGTAAAGTCTTGCTGAATCTCCTGTCCAAGTACGGACATGGTAAGCGTAATGGTATAATCTCCGTTAGAGTTATACGTATTGGGATTTGCGGAAAAACTGATATGTAGATTCATATCTTTCCCACTTCCAGAAAATTGTGTGATAAATGATTCTCCATCATAATTCACCGTAGAAGTTCCCGTGTATTTGATTTCCGTCATCTTCCATTTCCCGGTAAGCTGGTTATCAGGCTTTACATTATTATCGTTTTTAGTACAGGAAAATGCACAGCAGCTTATAACTGCAAAAAGAATTACACATAAATGTTTCATAAAAGGTTTTTTTATTGAGTTAATTGATTATAATTGCCTACCGAAACGATCATTTATACTTTTGTCGAATAGTATTGATAACCGGCTTAAAGGTCCAACTGGCATAGCTTGAAGGTTTATATGTAGGGGGAAAATCCCTATCTGATTCACGGTCATAAAAATGAAAGTCAAACGCTATTTGTCCAAATGAATGGTTCATACCATCCACAGGAAATGCACCATAAAGATTAGAAGTAAACACGAGTGCATATCTATACGACTTTGTATCTGCATATTTACCTTCCCTGCTTTTAATCGTTTTCATGGGTACAAATTCATACCGGTAAGGATATTTTTCGTGCATAAATTCTTCTATCCGTTGTTTATCTTTTCCCGGCAATGTGTATTCCTGGACTAACAATATAGTACTTGCCGGATCAAAATCGGTCGGTATCCATTTATTACCATTTCCATAGGCTAAT
>SCQV01000601.1 GCA_004299085.1 Chitinophagaceae bacterium
CGAAAAAATGGCTTCTTTGCCATTTTTTGTCAGGTCTGACGACTCTGACGAGCATCGGACTCCGTAAGAGGTTAACCGCCGACGTTTCAGTCGGTGTGGCGACATTTATCGTCGCTCACCGACAAGCTATGCTTCGTCGGCCCAGACGCTTCGGTCTGGGTCAAACAAATATTATTTCGTCTGACTCGGATGCTTCGGTCTGAATCAGACAAACTTCGTTTCGTCTGACCTTTCAGGCAGATTTTGCAGTCAACTGCAAAATCTGGGTTTAATGACTATCCGTAATTGTACAAGAGAAGTCTAAAGGGCAGGCAGGTATTGAAGTAGGGACAGTACTTCTAAAATCAGAAATCGGCGTTGGATATTCGATATTGAGCCAAGCAAGAGCTATCATATAGGTTCCTCCATTATAGCAGATAATCATTTAAACAAGCACGTAAAAAGAAGAAAGATTGTCGTTCAAGGTTCGGGCTGAGCCAGCATCACCCGGGGATTGGGCCGCCACGGCAATTAATTCGCGTCTTAGTATTATTGCTGGTGAGTCATTCGTTATCTTAATTAAAGGCATTCATAAAGATGAGGAATAATGTGGCCGGCATGCTGAAACTTCCCTACCGGATAACAAGGTTCTTCATGTTAGAAATGTTGAAGTAATAATAGGATTTTACTTTTCTTTTTTATCAGGATGTTTCTATGCCTGAAAGGAAAAAGAAACGGTTAATATCCCTTTAAAATTTTTTATTTTGCCTGCTTTAATACAACGGCTCCGAGTGGTGGAAGCGTAATGCGCAGTGAGTTTTCTTTACCATTGTGAGGTTCTTTGCCGGCTTTAACAATTCCCCGGTTCACAACGCCGCTCCCCCAATATTTTACATCATCACTATTAAAAATTTCTTTCCAAGCATCAGAATGGAATACGCCAAGCGTATAATTTTCGCGTACCACTGGAGTCATGTTTAAGATAATCAGTAAAGTATTTGCAGTTTCATTACCTTTCCGGTAATAAATCATCACACTGTTTTGCTGATCGGAAAGATCATTCCATTCAAAGCCTTCATAGCTGAATTGTTTTTCATACAGTGCCGGTTCATTGACATACAATGCATTCAGATCTTTAATCAATTGTTGTATGCCTTTGTGCGGCTTATATTGCAACAAATCCCATTGCAATTCACTTTTATAATTCCATTCATTCGTCTGGGCAAATTCTCCACCCATAAATAAAAGCTTCGTCCCGGGATGGGTAAACATATAAGTATATAAAGTGCGCAGGTTGGCAAAGCGCTGCCATTCGTCTCCCGGCATCTTATATATCATCGGTGATTTGCCATGCACCACTTCATCATGAGACAAGGGCAACATAAAATTCTCACTGAATGCATACAAAATGCTGAAAGTAATCTGGTTCTGATGCCATTGGCGATAAAAAGCATCCCGTTTAAAATAATTGATAGTATCATGCATCCATCCCATCATCCATTTCATTCCAAATCCTAATCCACCCATAAACACAGGCTTTGAAACGCCGTAATAGGAAGTGGATTCCTCTGCTATGGTCTGTACATCAGGATATTCGCGGTAAATAGTCTCGTTTAGTTCCCTCAAAAAGTCTATGGCCTCCAGGTTTTCCCTGCCGCCATACCGATTTGGTTCCCACCCCCCCTCTTTGCGCGAATAATCCAAATAAATAATAGAAGCTACTGCATCCACCCGTAAGCCGTCCACATGAAATTTATCAAACCAGAAAAGGGCATTGCTGATTAAAAAAGAACGCACTTCATTTCTTCCATAGTTAAAAATATAACTGTTCCAATCCGGCTGAAATCCTTTTCGCATATCGCCATATTCATAGACATTAGAGCCGTCAAAGCGATAAAGTCCATGAGCATCATAAGGAAAATGAGAGGGGACCCAGTCTAAGATAACCCCGATGTTTTCTTTATGCAAGGCTTCTATTAATCCCATAAATTCCTGCGGCGTGCCAAAGCGGGAAGTAGGAGCAAAATAACCGGTTTGCTGATAGCCCCAGGAGCCATCGAACGGATGCTCCATCACTGGCATCAGCTCCACGTGGGTAAATCCCATTTCTTTTACATAAGGGACTAATTGCTTAGTTATCTCTTCATAAGTACAATATAAATCTTCATTGTGGGCATCGGGCTTGCGCCAGGAACCCAGATGCAGTTCATAGACGGAGAAAGGACAACCCAGCGCATTTCGTGTTACGCGATTTTGCATCCAGGCATCATCTTTCCAATCGTGCTGTACATCCCAGATGATGGAGGCTGTTTTGGGTTTCACTTCCCAGAAATGAGCATAAGGATCTCCCTTATAAAAATGTTCCCCGTTATTGCCGCGAATAAAATATTTATACAGCGCTCCTTTCTGTAAATGAGGAATAAAACCTTCCCAAATACCTGATTCATCCCATCGCGGATGTAAGGTATGAGCAAACGTATCCCACTGGTTAAAATCACCGATGACCGATACGAATGCGGCATCAGGCGCCCATACGGCAAAATATACTCCTTTAACGCCTTCATATTCCAGTTCATGGGCACCTAACTTTTCATACAGCCGGAAATGTTTCCCTGCCTGAAATAATTCTATGTCAAAGTTCGTAAGAATGGATATAGATTCAACAGGTTTCAGATTATTTATATCCACCGCGCCGGGAAGAGATTGCCATTGAACTGAGGATGTTTCAGCAGGCTTGGTCTGGCGTTTTGACTGGCCGTTGGCTTTAGTTGCTACTTTCTTTTTTGTTCCTGTGCCGCCAGAGGAAGTCTTTTTAGTAGATGTAACGATGGAAGACTTAGCTGCCTTTTTTAATGTTGCTTTACCTTTTTCCGGTTTATCATCAGATTTGGGAGCGTCTTTCTTAATGGATGCCATAACGGTAGTTTATGCGACTAAGATACGCCATTTAGAATAATTAATGATTATCCGTTTAAGTAGAGGGAGGATAGATAACATCTGTTGAATAGTGCCCAAAGGTTCGAAGATTCCAAGAATTCAGGGCGAATGAGCCCATTCGTATTCTTTCATCATGATAACCCTTGTGAGATGGAAAAAGGACGCAAACTTTGTATAAACTTATCGGGTTGTCCAATTCACTCAAAAGATGGATATCTCAAAGCAAGCGCTCCAATTGGCCGGTCCAAAGGGGTTCTGTGAACCTACGGAGAACGCCAACTGTGGCGACATTTTGGGCTGCACCCAATAAAAATTTTGAGAAATAATATTTATGTATTTTCTTTACGTTGCCATATCCTTAACCGTTAATTCATGGGTAAGTTGCCATGAAGGGACCTAAACCTTCTCCAACCTGCTGAATGGGGTTAAAGAAGTGTGCTTTTTCTGATGATTGCCTGCTTCCTTTAACATAATTTATCCTGAATGAAAAAACCAACTTTTATTCTCCTTTTTTTATGGGTGAATATCTTCTCTTATGCGAATACTTTGCATAAACCGGTCGTTGCCACTTCCATTACCGAGGATTCAAAAACTTTAAGTAAAAGTTTTGTCTCTGATCCCCCAGCCGTTACCGTGATTCCGGATGCAAACGGTATCGTATATATCAATGCATCGGCTGTATCGGGTGGAGATGGAAGTAGCTGGAGTCATGCGCTGGACTCCTTAAATACCGCACTTAACGCGGCGCTGACAAATACATCCATAAAGCAGATATGGGTGGCGGAAGGCACTTATCAACCGGGGTTGAACGGCGCCTTTTTTATGGTGGAAAATGTGAGCATCTATGGGGGATTCTCGGGAAATGAAACCAGCCTCAATCAACGCAACTTATCCGCCGGGTTGAAGAGCGTCCTGGAAGGGAATTCAAATAGTGTTTTCATTAATAACAGGAACGGACTAACTAAAAGTGCCGTTTTGAATGGCTTCACTATTACTGGAGGTAATGGAAATAATGGCGGGGGCATGAGCAATACTGGTGTTTCTCCTACCATTACCAACTGTACTTTCATTGATAATAAAGTTTCTTTTAACGGGGGGGGCATGTATAATAATCAGGCATCTCCTATTCTTTCAGATTGTATTTTCTTCAAAAATAATGCAGGAAATGGTGGTGGCATCAGTAATGATTCATCCTCAGCTCCCTTGTTGAATAATTGCAGCTTTTACGAGAATACAGCCAGCGCCGGAGGGGGGGGACAAAACAATAACACCTCCTCTGCTATCTTCATGAATTGTAATTTTTCAGGGAATTCGGCCAGCCTGGGAGCAGGAATACAAAATATTAATTCTTCTCCTACTTTAACGAATTGTGGATTTACGGGAAATAATGTTTCTATAGGACAAGGAAGCGGCATGTACAATCAGAATGCTTCACCCACCCTCCTTAATTGCACAATATCCGGAAATAATGCATTAGCCGGAAACGGGGGGGGGATGTATAATCAAAATTCATCACCGGTAATCACTAACAGCATTATCTGGGGAAACAGCGATGGTATTGATAATAGTAACGGAAGTGCTCCTGATATTACTTATAGTTCAGTGCAAGGGTTAACGGGTGGTGGAAGCGGAAATCTTTCAGGTAGTATCAATCCCTTATTCAGAAATGCACCCGATTATACGACTGCTCCATTTACTAACGGCAATTATCAGTTACTGGCAGGAAGTCTTTGTACTAATGCAGGTAATAACGCAGCTTTAGGAGCAACCGATACTGTTGATCTCGCAGGTGGGAGGCGTATTGTTGGAGGAATAGTTGATTTAGGAGCCTATGAAGATCAATATCTTGTTTCTCCGGGTGTGGGTGGAATCGTTTATGTAAATGCGGCTTCAACAGGCGGAAATGGAAGCAGTTGGAGTAGCGCTATTGACTCGCTCAATATCGCACTTGATGCAGCCAAGACAGATACTTCCATTCATCAGATTTGGGTTGTTCAAGGGACTTACAGCCCTGCATCGGGGGAATCATTTACTATGGACAAGAATGTAGAGATTTACGGCAGCTTTAAAGGCACTGAAGCTGAAATTTCACAACGCAATCTTCAATCGGGCCTGACAAGCATTTTAAAAGGCAATGGTAGCAC
>SCQV01000602.1 GCA_004299085.1 Chitinophagaceae bacterium
AGCATCGAATAAACCATTATTATCTGCATCAAAGTTTCTTCTTTCCCATGCCAGATGACGTTGAAGTACCGGCCAGCATGAACGCAGGAAGGAAGTGTCGCCAGTCCATAAGAAATGCCGCAGCATGGCATCTATATACACCAGGTTCATATCATAATGGTTCAGCTTGATATTTCCGTCAGGCAGCCGTCCGATATAACCGCTATTATATATACCGGATCCGATCTTCTCTGTTTGCCGGGCTAAGTTTTCTTTCGGGTCCGGAGCCACTATAACGGTATCCGGTGCAGTCAGTTGGCTTTTATTGTATGCAGTAAAATAGGCTTTTGCTCTATCATGCCATCCGAGGTCATCCGCTACATAAGGCCCCCGCCAGCCATTCAGGGGCATTCGCCAGGCCTGTGCGCCATGCATATAAACAGGAGATTCCCAGATGGCATCTGCGGCTATGCTTATTGCACCTCCGATAGCATTTATAAATGAATCCGGCGTATGGATTTGTACCCTGCCGGTCAATTGTTTTCGGTATTTCTTTGCAGCTTTAAATAAATCAGGTAATTGATTATAGGTTATGACTGAGCTATCTTTTCGTTTGATACAAAAGAACAAAGGGTGTCCCGCACTCAGCTCAATTTTACATACCATTAGAGGGTAAACGTTGTTTTTAGTTGATTGACAGGCTTGTTTAGGCGATTGTAACTGTCCTGCATTTCCAATATGCAATTTTGAAGCAGGTGGCATAATACCATTTAAAGTAATGATCTCTTTTCTATCCTTAAAGGACCAATCAAAATAATTCTCATAAAGTTTAAATTTGTTGCCTTGTGCATGAGCTGCTGTCAGATAAAAGACAGAAGGGGGATCTGCACCAATATCACCATTCCGGGGAGGATGAATACCCCCTGCACCACCATAGGCTAAAATCAACTGTACGGGTTTCTCACTATGCCTCCATGAAACTTTTAACAGCATACCATCCTGGCCATGCATTGACAACAATTGCAAATGGATGATGGCATTGCCTGTTAGCTTATCTTTCAGTCTGTACAACATCATTCCCGGCCTGTAACGTGCTGTGATACTATCAAAATCGTTGAACCATTTTGTTCCATTTGATGCCATGATGCCTAATTTCATATCACCACCGGTGCCTGGCATATAAAGAGCAAATTCCGGCAAGTCACCTGCTTGTATGCGAAATCCATCATGAGTGCCATATAAGGCCCGGTTATACTTTTCTTTTCCATTTATAATGACGAAATCATTTCCTTCGGCATGATAGCGCAACTTTCTTTTTGCAAATTCCGGCTTTTCATTTTCCTGTTGAATGAAAGGCTGTAATGACTGGGCGGCAACGCCTCCGGGAAATATAAACAATCCAATAAACCACGTGATTAAATGAAAAGCATATCTCGATTTGTTTTTAGTAGTTTCCCGGATATGGAATGTTATGTTAAGCATAACTTATCAATACCCAGGATTTTGCTTATACAATCCCGGATAAATATCTATTTCTGTTTGCGGGATAGGATAAACCAGGTTGTTATTACTGATGGTTTTGCTTCTCCCTGTCGCCTGGAACCAGTTATTCATGATCTGTACTGCCTGTCCTGTACGAACGAGGTAGAACCAATATTGTCCTTCATCAGCAAATTCATGGCGGTATTCGTTATTCATAGCAGTTACAAAATTGGCAGTTGTAGCAGGGTTTACAGGCTGTAATCCTGCCCTGGCACGTACCCGGTTTAAGATGCTGATTGCCTGTGTGGGGGGGGTGCCGGCTTCATCATTCAATACTTCAGCATACATCAATAATACATCTGCATAGCGTAATAATGGAAAATCTTCGGGCCAGTCGTTATAACTTGTAAGATTAGTTAATCCAAAATCCACAAATTTTTTAAAGAAAGGCGTATTGCTATGCTGTGGCGGATTATCACTGGTAGTATAGGAGGTATCTATGGTAGCATTAAAACGGAGATCACTCGTGTCAAACGAGCTAATCAAATCCGGTGAAACCTGTACGCTCAGATCAAAGAGGAGGGATCTTACATTTACCAAGCTCACACTAAGATTAGGAGGAATATTTTGAGAAGGGAAAGAACTGCCAATGCCAAGCCCGCCCGAAGCATATTGCACTTCCATCATGAAGTGTTTATTATTATTTTTATATCCCCAAAGATCTGAATAATGAGGTGCAAGGGATAGCACCGGCGTGGCGCCTTCATTAGAAATAATCGCCTGCAATAATGCTTTAGCGCTGTCCAACTTATCCTTCTGTCCCAGCGGATATCCAGCCATCGTAAGATACACGTTTGCCAGAATCCCTTTAGCAGCCCAGGAAGTTACTCTTCCCAAATCCGATGCAGCATTGTATTGGGCCGGAAGGGAATCTTTCACTGCATTCATTTCAGCAGTAATAAACTTATAGACATCGGCAGGAGAGGATTGCTTGATCTGAACGCCTTCTGCCGGAGTGATCACACGATCCACCAGCGGAACATTTCCCCAAAGCCTGACTAATTGAAAATAGGCAAATGCACGCAGAAATCTTACTTCAGCTTTATATTGGGTTTTTAATGCCGGATTATCAAAAGGAACACCATTAATATTCGCCAACACCTCATTGGCCCTATTGATCATCTGGTAAAGACTCTGCCAGGTATCGTGCAGCGTTTGATCTTCTGCGGTAGCCTGAAAATTGTTGAAATTATACCAGTCCCTTTGGGCACCATCGGAAGTTACATAATAATTATTGGATCTTATTTCCGACAAATACCAGTAAATATCAACCGGCCAGTCGCGAAGACTGGAATAGGTACCCGTTACCGCTTGTTGTATATCCAATTGAGTATGATAAAAGTTCCCGGAAGTAATGCTGGAAGTGGGAAGCTGTTGTAAAAAACTCTTCTTACAGGAAGATAGAATAACTACTCCTGACAATATCATGAAGAACAATATCTTTTTCATAATGTAAGATTTGATAGAATTAAAAATTCAGGTTAATGCCAACCAGTAATGTTCTTGCATCCGGATAAGCTCCATAGTCGCCTCCGCTGGTATTCAGATCTTCCGGGCTATATCCTCCATAATCATGATTATAGATATAGAAAAGGTTTTCGCCGCTGAGATAAACACGGGCATTATCTATTCCTTTGATGAGATGCGTTGGTATCGTATAACCAATTACAAGGCTTTTGAACCTGGCATAGGTGCCGTCATACAACCAGCGGGAATCATACAGGGATCCGGTAGTACCATCAATGCGCGGTGTATGTCCGTCACCCGGGTCACTCGGTGAACGCCAACGGTTTCTCCATTTTCCCAAAGCATTAGTAGATGATCCCATGCCGGGCCTGTCTATCGCTCTGCCTATCAGATCATACACTTTATTACCTCCGGCTCCCTGAATTAAAAATGACAAATCAAATCCTTTAAAAGTAAAGCTGTTATATATTCCCCAGGAATATTTAGGATCAGGCTGCCCCATGATAGTCCGGTCGTCTGCATTGATCACCCCATCATGATTCACATCTTTATATTTTACATCTCC
>SCQV01000603.1 GCA_004299085.1 Chitinophagaceae bacterium
TTTAAAAGCGTCAAATTGTCTTTATTATTTATTGGATTGGACATTGGACAGCGTGGTAGTTAATCTTCAGATTGGCCAGATTCTAATTCTGCTGCCTCTTGGTATAAATTGAACAAGTCTTCGTTAACTTTTTCAAAGAGTTTCTTCATTATTAATGACTAATGTTTTCATCGTAACACCCTTCAAATCTATGCGAAGTTATTACTTTTTTCCAACGCCTGCTTAACATCTTTAAGAATATCTTCCACATGCTCCAATCCGACTGAAATCCTGATTAATCCGGGTGTAATGCCCACCTGCTGCCTTTCTTCTTCGGTCAGCTTAGCGTGGGTGGTGGAAGCGGGATGAGAGGCAATGCTGCGGGTATCACCTAAATTAGCAGTTAAAGAAAGCATTTGCAAAGCATCCAAAAACCTTTTTCCTCTTTCCATCCCACCTTTTAATTCAAAGCAAACAATTCCTCCACCGGCGCTCATTTGTTTTTTAGCAATGGCATATTGGGGATGTGACGGAAGAAAGGGATATTTGACCCAATTCAGATGTGGATTATTTTGCAATACTTCAGCAATATATAAAGCGTTTTGTGAATGACGTTCCATTCTGATAAATAAGGTTTCCAGGCTTTTACTTAAAACCCACGCATTGAACGGTGACAAAGATGGCCCGCTGTTTCTGCAAAATAAATAGACTTCATGAATAAGGTCTTTTTTACCGCAAACCACGCCGCCCATTACGCGGCCTTGTCCGTCTATCCATTTGGTGGCAGAATGGGTAATTAAATCAGCGCCGAATTCTGCCGGTCTTTGCAGGGCAGGTGTCGCAAAGCAATTATCCACATTGAGAATCAAATGATGTTTTTTGGCAATTTTTCCTACCATCTCCAGATCAATTAAATCTAAACCGGGATTGGAAGGTGTTTCCAGAAAAATCATTTTTGTATTGGGTTGGATAAGTGTTTCCAATTTATCAACCTGAGTGGTGTCAAAATAGGAATGTTCAATGCCCCACCTGGGTAAGAATCTGGTAAGCATGCCATGCGTGGAGCCAAATACTGACCGCCCGGATAAAATATGGTCACCTGATTTTAATAAAGCCATGAAAGAAGCAAAAACGGCGCTCATACCGGAAGCAGTGGCATGTGCCGCTTCTGTTCCTTCCAAGGCAGCCATTTTATCTTCAAATTCATTGACAGAAGGATTAATAAAACGGCTGTAAATATTAGCTTGTTTTTCTCCGGCAAATACTGACCGCATTTCTTCCGCATCATGATAACAAAAGCTGGATGTCAGGAACATCGGAGTGGAATGCTCCATTTCTGGTGTTTGTTTTGTCTGTATTCTGACAGCCTCGGTTTCGGGATGAAATTTATTCGTATTCATTATGTTGACTTACAATAATTTAATTTTAAAAGGAGTAGAGATGGGGGGTGATATTTAATGAGGAGAAACTGTAAATGGTTAATAGTAAATGGTAAGTAAAAAAAACAAAATGTAAAACTAATAAGCGGTTACCAGTAACCGCTTATTGATTCACAACGACTTCCCACGTTATTTCTGCGCCTGCCCGCCGCAAGGTTTCCGACACCGAGCAATATTTATGCATGGATAATTCTGCAGCGCGTGCCGCTTTATCTTTATCAATATTTCCTTTTAGTGAAAAAACAATGTGTGCTTTATACCAAAGTGCGGGTTCCTTTCCCTCCTCACGGTCTGCCACGATTTTTATATGAAAATCTTTAATTTCCTGACGCTGCTTTTTCAAAATCATAATCACATCTATGCTGGTACAGCCTCCAAGTCCCATAATCAGCATTTGCATCGGGCGTACACCTTTGTTGTGCCCGCCATGCTCCGGTGCGGTGTCCATCCAAACTTTATGGCCGCTTTCATCCGATGCTTCCATATTGAAATCTTCGTCAATACGGTGCAGGGTAATGGTTGTTTTGCTCATTTGAATAAAAATTAATAGATGCAAAGTTACAGAATGTGGAGTTTTTACTTTGATATTTTGCTGTAAAATACGGGATACCTTCACGGGATAATCTCATTTTTCACTTTTATTTATAAGAAACTCCATTACCTTTGTGGACTATTGAAAGTTTTTAATTGTTTTAATAATTCATAAAAATATTCTTAAACCATGAGCGAAACAAAGCCATTACATTATGACACGCTGCAGGTACATGCAGGTTACAAGCCGGAGCCGACTACTAATGCGGCTGCTGTACCCATTTATCAGACCACTTCTTTTGTATTCAATGATGCGGAACATGCCGCCGACTTGTTTGCTTTGAGAAAGTTCGGAAATATATACACCCGTATTATGAATCCGACCACGGATGTGTTGGAAAAGAGGATAGCCGCTTTAGAAGGTGGAGTGATGGGGCTGGCAGTGTCTTCCGGCCAGTCTGCCGAGTTTATCGCCTTGCAAAATATTCTGCTTCCGGGTGATAATTTTCTTGCCTCTTCTTATTTGTATGGTGGAACTTACAATCAGTTTAAGGTAACTTTTAAACGCCTTGGCATAGAAGCCAGGTTCGTTCAATTGGAAAAGCCTGAGACTTTTGAAGCAAGGATTGATGAAAATACAAAAGCTATCTTTATAGAGACGATTGGTAATCCGGCTTATGCTGTTCCTGATTTTGAAAAAATAGCCAAGATTGCGCAAAAGCATGGTATTCCGTTGATAGTGGATAATACGTTTGCGGCAGGGGGTTACTTATGCCGCCCTATTGACTATGGGGCTAATGTGGTGGTTCAGGCAGCGACCAAATGGATTGGCGGCCATGGCAATAGCATTGCCGGCGTCATAGTTGATGCCGGGAATTTTAACTGGGGAAATGGTAAATTCAAACAATTTACGGAACCTGATGAGGCTTATCATGGTATGAAATTCTGGGAAATATTCGGTGCTGACGGGCCTTTTGGAAATATTGCTTTTGCTATCCGGGCAAGGGTGTGCGGTCTGCGCACTTTCGGTTCGGCCTTGTCACCGATGAATTCATTTCTGTTATTGCAAGGTGTAGAAACGCTTTCTCTGCGTGTACAGCGCACGGTGGACAATGCTTTGGCTTTAGCACAATGGTTGGAAAAGCATCCTAAAGTAGAGTATGTAAGCTATCCGGGACTGGAAAGCAATCAATATCATGCATTAGCCAAAAAATATCTGAAGAACGGATTTGGCGGGGTTTTGTCATTCAAAATAAGAGGCGGAAGTTCGACCGCGGATAAGTTTATCAGCAAATTACAAATGATTTATCATCTGGCGAATGTGGGAGATACCCGGACATTAATCATTCATCCTGCCACCACCACGCATCAACAATTATCCGAGGCCGAGCAGAAATCTGCCGGAGTAGAGCCGGGATTATTACGGGTTTCTTTAGGGATTGAGTATATTGATGATATAAAAGCAGATATGACGCAGGCTTTTGATCAGGTTTGATTTATTTTTGCACAATAATCCCCTTTATTGACAAGAATAAATATGACTGTTTTGCCATCATTACAAACATTTTGTTATAATAAACCTTTTCCTTTGGAGTCGGGGCAAATGTTACCCGCATTGCAGATTGGCTATCATACTTATGGTCAATTAAATGATGCGGGTGACAATGTCTTGTGGATATGCCATGCCCTCACGGCTAATTCAAATGTAGCGGATTGGTGGAGTGGGCTTACCGGCGATGGAAAAGTTTGGGATTCGCAGAAATATTTTATTGTATGTGCTAATATTTTGGGCTCGTGTTATGGCAGTTCGGGTCCGCTTAGTGATAATCCTGTAACAGGAAAGCCTTATTACAGTCATTTTCCGCTTGTCACCATTCGTGATATGGTGAAAGCACATATTTTGCTGCGCAGGTATCTTGGAGTAAAAAAGATAGCGCTTCTGGCTGGTGGCTCTATGGGTGGGTACCAGGTATTGGAGTGGATTTTGGCGGAGCCTGAAAAGATTGAAAGATCATTTCTCATTACGACCGGAGCTTCAGAAAGCGCCTGGGGAATTTCCATTCATGCTGCCCAACGGCTGGCTATTGAGGCCGACAGCACCTGGTGTAATGATTCGCCGGAAGCGGGAAAAAACGGTATGAAGGCGGCACGTGCTATTGGTATGCTTACTTACCGTAATTATCAGACTTTTGTGAACAGGCAGACCGATCCTGATGTCAACAAGATTGATAACTTTAAAGCTTCTTCCTACATTGTTTATCAGGGTGAAAAGCTGGTGAAGCGTTTTAATGCACAATCCTACTGGCTGCTGACCAAAGCCATGGACAGCCATAATATTGCACGGAACAGGGCTGAGACAACAGCCGAGGTCTTAAAAACCATTCAGCAAAAGACGCTTATTATCGGCATCACCAGTGACATACTCTGCCCGGCAGAAGAACAGCGTTTTCTGGCGCGCAATATGCCACAGGCAGCCTATTATGAAATAGATTCACCGTACGGACATGATGGCTTCCTGATCGAATTTGAAAGGATAGGAAAGATATTGCAGGATTGGATGAGGTGAAAATTGCTTACTTTTGTTTAACCTGTAAAAAATAGAACTATGTGGAATGAATATATTGAACAGAAGCCGGAGATATTAGGTGGAAAGCCAGTTATAAAGGGCACAAGAATTGGTGTGGATCTTATTTTAGAGAAAATTGGCGATGGCGAAACGATAGAAGATTTATTAATAGCCTATCCTCATTTGACTAAAGAAGCTATTCTTGCCTGTATATCTTTTGGGGCAATTTCGGTACGAAATGAAATTTTAATAGATGTTGCCTGATTTTCCTCTGATTGTTGCTGACGAAAGTGTGGATAGAAGAATTATCTCAGCTTTAGAAAATGAGGGTTACAGCATATTGTCTATTGCTCTAAAATTTTCAGGTATTTCTGACAAAAAGGTCATTGATTTAGCATTTGATAAAAAGGCATTTATTATCACCGAAAATAAAGATTTCGGAGATGAATTAGTTTACAAAAAAGCGCCGCAATCCGGAAGCCTGCTTATTCGCTTGCGTAACATACCCATAGAAGCCAAGATACAGCTAATTATTAATTGCTTGCATAATAATGGAAAGAGGATGCTGGATGCTTTTTCCGTAATAACTGCCCAAAAATTACGAATTCATAAGTATAACGATTGACTTAGTTATTTTGGCAAAATAGATTTTACTTTTATAATAGCGTTGCTTCCAACGTTATCTTCATATTCAGCGCTTTGCTCACGGGACAGCCTGCTCTGGCCTGTTCTGCACATTCCTGGAATTTTTCCTTTGAAATAGTAGGAATTTTT
Source organism: Chitinophagaceae bacterium (assembly GCA_004299085.1). Classification (GTDB taxonomy): domain Bacteria; phylum Bacteroidota; class Bacteroidia; order Chitinophagales; family Chitinophagaceae; genus FW021-bin31. The sequence continues at coordinate 5,290 of SCQV01000603.1, forward strand.
GCTTTGAGCATAATATGAGATTCGGTGATTTCCAACTTTTCGGGATCAATCGTGACTGTGGAAGTGGCTTCCAAAGAATCGGGTGTGAATCCAGCTTTTCCTAAAAATAAACTGAGCGCCATAGCAAAGCATCCGGCATGAGCTGCAGCAATTAATTCTTCCGGATTCGTACCTTTCCCATCTTCAAAACGGGAGTTAAAAGAATACGATGTTTTATCTAAGGTTTTGCTTTGAGTGGTCAGATGTCCTTTCCCTTCCTTGGTGGAGCCGTTCCATACGGCAGTGGCTGTACGTTTCATGATTTTAATTTTTTAATAATACTTTAAATAAAGGATAAAGTTAGCGATTATTGTGAAATTTTCAATGCTCAATAATTAAAATTCAATGCTCAATTAATTCTGCCGGATAAATTACCTTTAATCCATCCACTTTTGCAAACGAAGTCAGCTTATGAGGTTGTTGTTTTTTTTCTGAAAAGATATCCTCCACTTCAAATCCCCTGACCAATAACGCATCTCCCACCAGGGAACGATGACAACGCCAGGGAACTGCTTCGGCG
>SCQV01000604.1 GCA_004299085.1 Chitinophagaceae bacterium
CATTTTCAAAGAGGATGGTCAATTGAAGCGCAAAGGCAACTCTGCTAAGAATTATAATATTATAGCCAAAGTAGCACTGGGGCTGTTAGTGAATGAAAAGACTGAAAAACTAACCAAACCCCTTAAAAGGTTAAGGGCCTCTATTGATGACAGATATAGAGAATTAGTCTTAAAAGTTTAAAAGCGATTTCCCTGACGAACCCCACATATCTGCATGATTTGAACTACTTTCACAACAAGTATTCGAACTTAACGGGTCCGATTCTCATTTCCAATGAAACAACCTATTCCTTATCAGTTCGGCATTTCCAATCAGCCGCTTAAGCCGTTTGATGTGAATGAACAAAAAGCCCGGCGACTGGAAAAACTGTTGAAGATGAAAGGGGCAGACCTGATTGTGAAAATCTGCAAGCATTATATCTGTAATTTCATCCCCAATCCGGTAGAGAATGAAAACGAGTATTGGATTATCTCCTGTTTCCCATCCACAGACCATTCCCCCGTACGGGTGAGCATCTGGTTTCCCGAAGTTTTTAATATTCATCTGCCGCACCACTATTATAACTATACCCAAAATTTGCGGTGTATGGTTTTCGTACATAGAGATTATTTAGATAGCAACTCCATTCGAGAACTTGAACACAAAATCAAAGGACTTCAATTTCATCCCGAATATCGTTTTCAAACGGGTATCAGTGAACAGTTAGCAGCCTTTTTGCCTATAACCTCTTATTTTTCATTCATAGAAGATGAGCGGATTTTTGAAAGCATTCGCGCCCATAATTATGAATTGACGCTCAAGGGAAGAACACCTTTTAAGAAAGGGCATAACTATGCATTAGTCAGATATCTATTGCAAGGACGATGAATTTATTCTTTCAAATGATAATTGTGTAAAAACCCACTCATCCTGTAGAGTAATCCCGTAACTTTGTACTTATATTATTGTTTTATGTCAAATGTAATAGAGGAATTCAATGATTACCGCACCCGGATGAATGACCTCATTCTGGGAAAGCAAAACAAGGTCATCAGCCGCTTATTTAACTTAGACACAAACACCTATGCCGAAGGCGCCTTACCGGCCAAAACCAAAGAAATGCTCGGATTGGTCGCTAGCATGGTGCTGCGTTGTGATGATTGTATAAAATATCATTTGGGAAAATGTCGCGAGTTAGAGGTGAATACGGAAGAAATGTATGAGATATTTGCTGTAGCCAATATTGTAGGAGGAACCATTGTGATTCCTCATACAAGAAGAGCTGCCGAGTATTGGGAAGAATTGAAGAATAATGAATAAAGAATGAAGAACACAGAACAAGGAAGGATGAAGGATAAAAACAAGAAGTAGAATCCTAACTTTGACATTCGTTATTCCTTGTTCATTATTCCTTGTTCGAAAGAAGTATATTTGTAAGGAAAACTGATTTATCATGGAAACATTAATTGTTCATTTAAAGAGTGCTAAAAAAGCGGAAGCCCTGAAATCCGTGATGAAGGCTTTAGATGTAAGGTACGAAAGCAGGAAAAAAGAAGAAAGTCCTTATGATCCTGAATTTGTGGCTAAGATAAAAGGAGGCGAAGAAGATTACACGGCAGGGAGATACATGGCCATTAAAACGGAAGAATTAAGAACAAGGAATTAAGAATGAAGAAGTAAGGTTTATAAATTAACGGAAGAAGTAAGAACAAGGAATTAAGAATGAAGAAGTAAGGTTTATAAATTAATGGAAGAAATAAGAACAAGGAATTAAGAATGAAGAAGTAAGGTTTATAAATTATTTGTTTATTATAAATCTAATCGCTGATGTCCAATAAACCCTTTGATTTAGAAGATCGTTTGATAGATTTTGCAGTAAAAGTAATTAAGCTAACTGAGCAGTTTCCTATTACATTTGCAGGAAAGCATCTTGGAGGTCAATTAGTGAGAAGCGGTTCATCTCCGGCTTTACACTATGGCGAAGCGCAAAGTGCGGAATCCAGAAATGATTTTATACATAAAATGAAAGTTTGTGCTAAAGAGTTAAAAGAAACATTTAGTTGTTTGAAATTGATTCATAAGATGGAATGGATTTCCTATGAAAAAATAGAATCCTTATTAAATGAAAATAATCAACTCATTTCTATTTTTGTCAAAAGCATTGATACCGCTCGAAAAAATAAAGAAAAAGAGAAAAATGCTCCAGTTACTTCTTAATTCTTTGTTCCGTGTTCATTATTCTTAATTAAAAAGAATTAATATTTTTATAAAACAATCATTATATATGGAAGCAACAATATCAATTCCGCAAACATTAACGCCAAAGGATTTTGCCAGTGATCAGGAAGTCCGCTGGTGTCCGGGTTGTGGCGATTATTCTATACTGAAGCAGGTGCAGACGGTGATGCCAACGCTTGGCATTCCGAGGGAAAACTTTGTGATCATTTCCGGTATCGGATGTTCGGGGCGATTCCCTTATTACATGGATACTTTTGGCATACATTCCATTCATGGAAGAGCCACAGCCATTGCATCGGGATTGAAAGCAACCCGGCCGGAATTAAGCGTATGGATTGTGACCGGAGACGGCGATAGCCTTTCTATCGGAGGAAATCATCTGATACATATTCTCAGAAGAAATTTTGATGTGAACATCATGCTGTTCAACAATCAGATTTACGGGCTGACAAAAGGCCAGTATTCTCCGACTTCTGAAGAGCATAAAATTACCAAATCCACTCCGTTCGGAAGCATAGATCATCCGTTTAATCCATCTGCCTTAGCGATGGGCGCTGATGGAAGTTTCGTTGCACGAACGATGGATCGGGATCCCAAACATTTGCAGGAAATGCTGAAACGTTCTCATGCTCATAAAGGAACTTCTCTGCTGGAGATTTATCAGAATTGTAATATCTTCAATGACGGTGCATTTGAGATTTTTACCGATAAGAAGAGTAAGGCGGAAGAGACATTATTTATGGAACAGGGAAAACCTTTGATTTTCGGCAGTCAAAAGAATAAAGGAATTAGAATTGACGGCTTAAAACCCAAAGTGGTCAGCCTTGATAATGGTTTTAGCGCTGATGATCTTTGGATTCATGACGAGCAGGATCTTTATAAAGCACAAATGCTTACCCGGTTCTTTGATAACCCAGATAATGAAGCACATTTGCCCAGGCCCTTTGGTGTTTTTTATGATGTATCCCGCCTGACTTATGAAGAGGTGATGGCGCAGCAAATAGCAGAGGCTCAGGCCAGAAAACCGGCAGACCTGGATGCCTTGCTGGCTGGAAAAGAAACCTGGGAAATCGCGGCGTAAGAGAAGGAAGCGCTGTCAAACAACCACCAGCTCATAAAAATCATCCTTTACAAAATAATTCTGAGCTAATTGTTGCAGTTCTTTTGCGGAGATGGTTTTAATAATATTAACCGCATTATTAAAATACTCTTCCTTCAGCCCTGAAAGGATCAGGTTCTTCCATCGCCGTATCACTTTAAAGCTGCCGTCTAAATCGCCGAGGATTCCGCCGATCATATAATTGCGAACCAAGCTTAGCTCCTCTTCAGGAATTAATTCGTTACATAAGCGTTGCATTTCCTTGTAAGACTCAGTAATGGTTGCCTCCGTTACGTCTCTCCCCGCTTCAGTCAGTATGCCGAAAAAGCCGGCTGTATTATAGACATATACCACACTGAAGATCCCGTAAGTATAGCCTTTTTCTTCGCGTATATTGCTCATGAGCCGGGAGCCAAAATAACCGCCCAACACGGTATTCAGCACCTGCATTTTGGGAACATCAGGATGATAGCGGTTCGGAAAAGAACGCGCTATTCTCACCGCACCTTGCACACCATTAGGATCGTTGGTAATCCGGTATTTTTTCTCAGCGGCAGGCTGTAAGGAAAAATCCTTTTGTGTAATTTCCTGTTTCCCATTCCATAAATCTGTGCCAAAAGTTTTATTCAATAAAGCATCAAAATGCCTGGGAGTTTTCCCCGCAATAAAAATCTTGCAATGATTAAATGTATAATGTTTTTTATAAAAAGCCACCAACCGGTCACGCTGCAACTGGTCGAAGGCTTCCATAGTAGAATAGCGGCCATAGGGATGATCTTCTCCAAAAAGATATTTGTCCATATTCCGGTTGGCAACGAAATCACATTTCTGTAAGTTAACAGACAAGCGTTGTTTGCCATTCTGTTTATAAATCTCCAACTCCTGTTCGGGGATCGTGGCGGATGTCAGTATCTCCCGAATAACCGGCAGTAAACTGACCAAATGTTTTTCCAGACAATGCAACACAACCGAGGCAAACTGATGATTGCACTGAACGCTTAAAAAAGCGCCATAATACTCTATTGTTTCATTGATTTGCAAGGCTGTTTTGTTGGTTGTTCCATTTTTCAACAAATTATTTGCCGCCGATGCAATCATTGGAGCGGCCTCATACCAGTTTCCGGCATCGAACACCCATTCTAATTGCAGCGTTTCCTGCTCTTGTGCCGGAACTAAGTAAACAGGAATACCATTGTCTAAATGAAAGGATTCTACAGGAGGTAATTTTATTTCAAATTCCACTGAATTTTTTATATCAGGCGACTGTTTTCTGTTGATCATGCAATTTATTTTTTGCAAAATAATAAAGGGTATTGCTGTGCTCTGGAGTAAATATTGTCTTTGAAACCCTGCGTATATCTTCAACGGAAATTGTTCCGTATCTTTTTATTTCATCGTTCATTATGGCAGCATCGCCCAACAACTCAAAAAAAGCAAGGTTGTTGCACCGGCTCAGCAGGCTCATATCTTCAAATGCAATCAGGCTTTCTGTCCGGTTTTTTACCTTTTGAAGTTCTTCTTCTGAAACGGTTTTTTCTGTTATATCCTGCAGGATTTCTTCTACCGCCTTATCGGCATCCTGCATTTTTATTCCCTTAATCAGCTTGCCTTCAATGGTAATTAATCCTGCATCTAAGCTGCCGAAATGATAACAGTCAATGCTGCTGAATAATTTCTTCTCTTTTACGAGCGTTTGGTATAACCTGGAAGATCCTCCGCCCGAGAGGATATCTGTAATCAGATCAACCACATAATAACGCGGATCCAACCTGGGAAATATTGGAAAACATTTATATAATGCATCCAACGGCACTTCCTCTGTAACTTCCATAAACCGTGCGGCGGTTTGTTCCGGCTCCCGGGGCACATCGTGATTAAATTTCTTTCCTGCCGGAATTTCCCCAAACCACTTCTCTGCCAGTCTTTTTACTTCATCAGTTTGTACATTGCCGCCAACTGCTAAAATAGCATTGGACGGATTATAGTGCTCGAGGAAAAAATTCCTGACATCTTCCAGCTTAGCCTGTTCTATGTGTGATAGCTCCCTCCCTATGGTCAACCAGCGATAAGGATGTTTTTTATAAGAAAGTTCTCTGAGAATTTTCCATACATCTCCATAGGGCATATTGATGTAATGTTCCTTAAATTCTTCCGAAACCACTTTCCTTTGCACATCCAGGCTTTTTCTACTGAAGGCTAGAGACAACATCCGGTCGCTCTCCAGCCAAAAAGCTGTTTCCAGATTCTGGGCAGGCAACTGAACGTAATAATTTGTTAAATCATTGGTGGTATAAGCATTGTTCTCGCCGCCGGCCCGCTGCAAAGGTTCGTCATAAACCGGAATATTCACAGACCCGCCAAACATGAGATGCTCAAAAAGATGTGCAAAGCCGGTTTTTTCCGGATTCTCGTCACGCGCGCCCACATCATAAAGCACATTCACTACCGCCATCGGCGTGGTGTGATCTTCGTGCACAATAACCCGCAAACCATTGGGTAAGGTGAATTTATTAAAATGGATCATAGCAATTTCTCCTTTGATAAATAAGAAAAAAGAAAGATGCAAGTTAGGGCATTTTGAGGGAAATAGCGCGCTGTTTCAGATTGGGACACGGGGTTAATCATTTGAAGATGTCTGATTTCCTGATGTCTGATTTAAAAACGCCCGCCTAACTATGGAAGGCTGTGGCAAAATAAACCCAGATTTTGCAGTTAGCTGCAAAATCTGCCT
>SCQV01000605.1 GCA_004299085.1 Chitinophagaceae bacterium
TTCGGTTTCCCTTAACCGAGGGAAGAGCCAGAAATTTAGACTTGTTTAGCATTTACTTTGACCCGTTCATCTTGTATGGATACGCTGCATCAATTGCTTTTTTTGTTGCACTGTATAAAGTATTCAAATTACTTGGGTACATAGGACAAAATAAAGTATTCTCATCAAACTCTGTTAAGGCTTTAAAGAGTATAAAGTACTGTGCAATCGTATTAAGTATTTTAATTGTGACGGCAGGAATATACATTAGGATAGCGCACAATAAAGAGGACGACCCTGCCGGTTTTCTTGCCATTTGTATCATCACTACTTTTGTTTCTATCATAGTTGCAACTGCTGCGGCAATATTTGAAAAAATATTGCAAAATGCCATAGACATGAAATTTGAAAATGACTTAACAATTTAAGCTATGCCAATTATTGTAAACCTGGACGTGATGATGGCAAAGCGAAAAATTTCTCTAAATGAACTTTCTGAAAGAGTTGATTTGACATTATCCAACCTTTCTATCTTAAAGACAGGAAAGGCGAAAGCAATTCGTTTTAGGACTTTAGACGCAATTTGTAAAGCATTAGACTGCCAACCGGGTGACCTTCTGGAATATGTAAATGACGAAAAAAGAACAACGAACCGCTAATAACCAAGGTTTCGTTGTGTCCGAAGGGCAAACAATGAAACCGGTATTGAACGAAACCGGCTATGGTCCGTTGTTTATTTGAATATTGGGTTTGACAATAGCAGGGCTGATGTGCATTTCGTCGGCTTTTGTACCACTGTCATCAGTAGTTCCGGCTGAAAATTCTTTGTTGAGCTTTTGTACTTTTTCTGTACTTTTAGTCCTTTACCCGATAGCTATGGGGTGGGCTGACGTTCGGGTTTACTCCGGACACATCCGGTGGCTGAAGAATATGAATTGCCCTGCCATCGCCAAGCGCCAAACCGTTAGCGGTCATTGTGACCCGATACCCTGTACGAATAAATGATAAACAAAATGAGCGACAAAGTACAATACATCAGTCCAGACGGACTTTCAAAAAATCCGGCATTTTCACAAGTTGTGACAACACAAGGTAACGGAAAGACTATTTATGTTGGCGGACAAGATGCTGTAAATGCACAAGGGGAAATAATAGGCAGGGAAGACATTGCTGCACAGACAGAGCAAGTAATGAAGAATTTGCAAACAGCTCTTTCCGCCTGCGGTGCAACGTTTGACAATCTTGTAAAATTGACAATACATATCGTTCAAGGGCAAGACTTGTATCGTAGCTTTAAAGTTTCGCAGAAATATTTGGGCAACTTGAAAAACCCGCCCGCCATTACAGGATTTTTTGTTCCGGCATTAGCCCGCCCCGATTTTTTAGTTGAAGTAGATGCCATTGCATTTATTTCGGAAGAATAAATTTCAAAGGGCTAAAAATAGTTTACGTTGCCTTATTAAGAGGGATAAATGTTGGCGGTAACAACCAAGTAGAAATGAAAAAACTCAAAACTACTTTTGAATTACCCGGTTTTACAAATGTTGTTACTCATATCTATTGGGGCAATATTATTTTTGAATGCGTATCGGTAGAACAGGGCATCACTGCAAACAAAATAGAAAAAGCAATTAAAAAAGATTTTCGGTCAGACATAAAAGTTTTATTAAGAAGTTTTAAAAACATCGAAACTATTTGCAAAAAGTTAACTGTCACTTGATGAAAAAGCGAAGTAATGAGGACAGATGTTATGTTTTTGTGGGAAAAATTTGACGACCCAAAAATTATAGAGCATTTACAAATTAACGTTGTTGACAATGTAAAATATATATCGGGTGCAGTTTTGTGGAATGTGGAATGAAAGGATTATAGCAAAAGTGGTATGCTAAAACTTGTTGGAACGGAATTAGATAGGAATATGACAATTAGAAATGTAAATATTGTTCGCAAACTTCATCAGATTATGACAGAAATTTATAGGCAGACGAAAACAACGAACCGCTAATATTGGGTTTGGCAATAGCAGGGCTGACGTGCTTCTCATCAGCTCCTTGTCCGCTTTTGGGCTATAGTCCGGGCTGAAAATTCTTTATTGAGCTTTTGTACTTTCTCAGTACTTTTGGTCCTTTACCTGCCTACCGTCAGTTGGGCTGATGTTTCGGACTAAAAGTTATAAATTGCCCTGCCATCGCCAAGCCCTGAAAGCTGGCGGCAATTATAACAAGACGACACATACGGCAAGACAATATAATATGATTATAGAACCAAGAATGAGAGGATTTATCTGTTTGACTTCACATCCAAAAGGTTGTGAAAAAAATGTACTAAATCAAATTGACTTTATCAGGTCAAAGGGACAAATTGAAGGAGCTAAAAATGTGTTAGTTATTGGAGCTTCAACAGGGTTTGGCCTTGCTTCAAGGATTACAAGTGCATTCGGTTCAAATGCTTCTACAATAGGTGTTTTTTTTGAAAAACCACCTCAAGATGGTAAAACGGCATCACCAGGTTGGTACAATAGCGCTGCTTTCCATCAACAAGCGAAAAAAGCAGGACTGTATGCTAAAAGTATAAATGGTGACGCGTTTTCTATCGAAGTAAAAAACAAAACTATAGCCTTAATCAAATCTGACTTAGGGAAAGTTGATTTGGTCATTTACAGTTTAGCCTCACCTGTAAGGAAAAACCCAATTACAGGTGTCACACATCGTTCAGTATTAAAGCCAATAGGAAACACCTTTACGAATAAGACAGTTGACTTTCATACAGGTGTTGTTTTTAATATTACTATTGACCCTTGCACTGATGATGATATTGACAATACTGTTGCGGTTATGGGTGGCGAAGATTGGGAAATGTGGATTGATGCATTAATAGAAGCAGATGTATTATCTGACAAGGCAAAAACAATAGCGTATTCTTATATTGGACCTTCACTTACTGAACCAGTATATCGCAGGGGAACTATAGGAAAAGCCAAAGACCATTTGGAAGAAACTGCATTTCATATTTCCGATAAATTAAGGAGTATAAATGGCAAAGCATTGGTTTCTGTTAATAAGGCTTTAGTTACTCAAGCAAGTTCTGCAATTCCCGTTATTCCATTATATATTTCTCTGCTTTATAAAGTAATGAAAGAAAAGAGGACGCACGAAGGTTGTATTGAACAAATACAACGTCTGTTCAAAGAACGTTTGTTTACCGGACATGAAATTCCTACAGATGAAAAAGGCAGGATTAGAATAGATGACTGTGAGATGCAAGAAGACGTCCAAAATAAAGTTGCGGAGTTGTGGTTGCAGGCTGATACGGAAAGCCTTCCTATAATTGGAGACCTGCAAGGGTATAAATCTGACTTTCTACACTTATTTGGCTTCGGTTTTCCAGGTATTGATTATTTGGAGGATGTAGATGAAAAGATAGAAATTGACGGACTTCAATAAGGTAAATAATAAATAAAGGGACACTGCTGCTACAACGAAAGGGCTGGCGATAGGCCGGCTGAAGGAATAACCATCGGGTGTAGTTCGCTATCAGCTTCAGTTCGGGCTGATGTACTTTTCTCAGCTTTTTGTTTTATCTTCATCTTTGGTAATTTTATTGGGCTAACGGCTGAAGGATATACATTTCCCTACCGAAGGCCAAGCCGTGATCATTGGTGGTCGGGCTACCACAACATTCATCAACAATAGAAAATAATCGAAACGGAACAATGCGGACATTATCACTTTACATAGCGACAAGTTTGGATGGCTACATCGCAAAGCCGAATGACGACCTTAGTTTCTTGAAATTAGTGGAAAAGGATGGAGAAGACTACGGTTACGCTGAATTTACAGCTACCGTTGATACAATCATACTTGGTAGAAAAACCTACGATTATGTGCATAGAGAAATGGGCTCTTCTTATTACGACAATGGAAACAGAAATGTTTATGTCATAACACGCACTGAAAAACCAAGCGTGGGGAGAACGACTTTCTATACCGGGGACTTAACTCAATTGGTAAAACAACTACAATCAGAGAACGGGGAAAATATATACTGTGACGGCGGTGCAGAAATAATAAATGAACTTTTAAAAAATGATCTGATAGACGAGTTTATAATTTCAGTTATTCCCGTTTTGGTGGGTAACGGAACAAAGCTTTTCAATGACCACAGACCTGAACAAATACTTGAACTTGTCAGCTCAAAATCATTTGAAACCGGGCTAATACAACTACATTACAGGCGAAAGAGAAAGAACGAATAGGGTGCATACCAGAATGTCGCAACGTCACGATTCCACTTTGATGGATTTGTGCGTTGGGTGGGAGAAGCAATCTCCTCATTGAGACGCGAGATTGCTTTGTCGCTCGCCTGCCGGCAAAGGCAGGTTCCTCGCTCCGCAATGACGACCTTCTGGTATGCTCCCGAACGAATAAAACACCGTATTGACAAACAAAACCCCGAATCAGCAACATCAGTTTCGCGTTATGGCGGCTGAAGTGCTTCTAATCGTGAAAGATACTACGCAAACATGCCGGTTGCACCACCTTTCGTCAAGCAAACGAGTGGCAATCGCGAGAATACATCCGACTTTCAGGACAATCGCAGCGTAAGAATAGAAATCATTCGTAAAATTGTTCTTACAACTTACTATTTACAACTTACCATTTAATGACTATCCGCAATAATATAAGAAGCGAAATTGATTGTCGTGGCGTCCCGATCCCCAGATGATGCTGACTCAGTCCGGACCTTGAACAACGATCTTCCTCCTTTTTATGTTCTTGTTTGTTATTCGAGTCCTGCGTTACTTTTCGCTTGATCGAAAAGTAACCAAAAGATCAAGAAAAATCAAAGCTTCTACCCACATAACCTACGCACGGCCCGCTGATTTTTCTGGCCAACGCTTCCTTGATTCCATTTCATAAAGGAGTATCACTTTAAAATCCTAATCCTGCCTCACTAATACCCTTTAAACTTCTCTTGTACAATAGCAGATAGTCACTCGCCATTTACAACCCACTGCCTACTGCTCTCCCTTCCATGCATGCTTCCATCGTCTATGGCTCCACACCCAGTTTTCGGGCTGTGATTTAATTCCCTTTTCCAATAACTGAACAAACTTTTCTGTAATGAATCCTTCTTTTTCCT
>SCQV01000060.1 GCA_004299085.1 Chitinophagaceae bacterium
CCATTTTATTATCAAAAATTCTCAACAATCAACGTACAATTTTCTCCAAAGGAGCCTCCGCAAAGAGTTCTTTGAATCTTCGGGCAATATCCAATTTTTGGTATTACTATTATATTTATTTCTGCTTCCCTAAATGAACATTGAAAGTTGAGCATTGAAAATTGAAAATTATCTGGGCTTAGTTTTAAAAAAAGTCTCAACTATCAATATGCAATATTCAATGAACAATATTCAATTTTTGTAATTAATACCTTATTCCAATAAATAACATACCACATTCTATCTGATTATTAATCAACCGTTTATCATTTATCATAATTCATCAACTGTTCATTTTTGATATAGAGGGTGTACGGTTTTGATACAGGCCCCTCCTAACCCCCGGAAGGGGAGGAATGGGAAACGTTTATATAAAAGCTTATACTTCATCATTCACTACCGTTATCATGGCTTTACCTATTCCCCTCCTCTGAAGGGGCGAGGGGAGGCCCTTCTATTCGCTCCGTAGTGCTTCAACCGGGTTTGCCAGCGCTGCTTTTCCCGCTCTTATGCCAAGAATGATCATAGCCATTATCAGCATGGCTATGCCGCTTATCACAAATACCCACCAGCTCAACGTCGTGTGATAGGCGAAATTCTGTAGCCATCTGTGCATCACTATCCATGCAACAGGCACCACGATCAGGAAAGCCAGCCCTACCAGCTTCATAAAATCTTTTGACAACAGGGAAATGATCTGAGTCACCGAGGCTCCCAATATTTTTCTGATTCCGATTTCTTTAGTTCTGATATTGGTCATAAATACCACTAAACCCGCCAAGCCGAGGCAACTAATGAGAATAGCCAGTGCAGTGGCCCATTTTAACAGCCCTGCAGCACGTTGTTCACCTGCATACATGGAAGCAATGGTATCATCCAAAAATTCATACTTGAAATCTTCTCCCGGATATATTCCTTCATAGTCCTTCTTTATAGAAGCTATTGTTTTTGTCCATAATATTCCACCGGTATGATTGCGCTGCAATTCTATATGAAAGGTATTACCATTCCCCCCTCCAAACACCATGGGTGATATTTTACTGCGCATGGACATATCATGAAAATCTTTCATCACACCAACGATGGGAACATTCTTCCCATTCCATTCTACATACTTGCCAATAGCCTCCATCGGTTTGGCAAAACCGATAGCATGAGCAAAACTTTGATTTACCAAAAACTCTTTGATAGTATCGCTGGGCAAAACATTTCTTCCTGCCAGTATTTGTATATCATATATGTTAATATAACTTGGATCACCCCAGCGTATTTGCGTACTGGGCGTCAGCTTTTCCTTTCCATTATTGTAAGCAATATTGGTCAAAGCCATTCCCGGACCAGCGGGCGGTAAGAAACCGGTGGCTGCCATGTCCACTCCCGGCAGTGATCTTATTTCTGTCAGCAACAATTGACGATGTGTGGTAACCGTATCAAAAGGTATATCAAAATTGATAATGGCCTCTTTATTAAAACCCATATTTGAGTGAAGTGAATAATTAATTTGTTTAATGACTACCATGGTGATGATCAGAAAAAATTGGGCAATCGTAAATTGAGATACCGTCAATATTTTCCTCACGTTTCCACTGCGTGTGCGCCCGGATACCACAGGCTGGTTCTTTAAAGCCATCACCGGCCTGTAAGAAGACAAAATGAATGCCGGATATATTCCTGAAAGAAAACTCACTACGATACTAAGCAGCAACAAAAAAACAATGACCTCCGGCTGATGTAACAGGTCAAAATGTAACCCGGGAGGTGTAAAGCCCCGGAATACTTTGAGGAGAAAAGGGGCCATCATCACGGAAAGTATCGTCGCAATTGTGGTAATAAAAAACGTTTCCCCCAGGAACTGAAATATAATGGCATTCTTTGAGCTTCCCAGCGTTTTTTTAATTCCAATCTCTTTAGCCCTTTGCGTTGCCTGGGCTGTCGTAAGATTAATAAAATTGATACATCCCAATAACAAAAGGAAAACAGCTACTGCCATCAATCCATCCAAGGTGGATCTATCAGCTATCCTTTGTCCAACTCCTGTATAGATATAATTAAAGTGCACGTCATGTAAAGGCTGCAAGCGAAAGGTGATGCTATTACCCGGTGTTTTGTCTTTTTGTATGTTATATTTCTTGTAAAGTTCATTCAGTTGGGCATCTGCTCTTTCAGGTGATATTCCTTTTTCTAATTTTACATATAGCTGAGAGTAGGCCATCCAGTCATTCCACACATTCATCATAAAATCATCTTGCAAATGAGTTTGGGCAATCGTCGCAAAGGATAAGAACTCATTCGCTGTAAAAGAGGTCTGCCTGTTCAGGTCTTTTACTATGCCCGTGACCGTTGCAGTAATATTATTATTGTAACTGATCTGCCTGCCTATTACATCCTTTAATAAAAGCCCGGGAAAATATTTATGAGCTATACTTGCCGTAATAACGACCGTAAAAGGATTTTGCAGAGAAAGTTTTGGCGATCCTGCTATCCATTGATAAGGTAATAATGAAAAATATTGCGCATTAGTAAATATGATATTAGGCTCATGCTTAAACAGGGCAGGCTTGTTTCCTCCTTTCCTGGTAACACTTATCGTTGCAGTCGCATCACCCTGAAACTGCATCACAGGCACTATCAGGGCTAAACCGGTCATTTCTCTTTGCATGGCATTGCTCAATGGCGCCGGTACACCGGCGCTATGTCCTTCCATCCCATTTATTTTTGCATCCAGCACCACACGGTAAATCCTGCTGGCATCTTTTTCAAACGTATCATAGCTGAATTCATAGCGCACGATTAAAAATATCACCAATGCAGCACTAATACCAATGACCAATCCGGCTACGTTGATCAACGAAAAGGTTTTGTTTCTTACAAAATTTCTGTAAGCTGTAATAAAATAATTTCTGAACATGATCTGGTTATTAGTTATTGATTATTACGCATTGAAAATTGATTATTGAGCATTGATTATTGAACATTGAACATAATTTACTTATTTCATAATGTCTGATTATCTTCAATTATATTAGGATACTTCGAAACATTCAAAACCCTCCAATTACTCTTTATTATTTACAACTTACAAACCCAACTGCCTGCTGCCGCTGCCGGCTTTCTTCTCACTCCGCCCGAAGTGACTCCACCGGATTCGCCACCGCTGCCCTCAACGCCAGCACGCCAATTGTCATCAACGCGATACATGCAGCCATAAATGCCGCCAACAGCAGCAGCCACCACTGTACCTGAACATGATAGGCAAAACTCTGCAGCCATTTATGCATGCAAAGCCATCCTGCCGGCAGCGCTATCAATGCCGCCAGTCCTACCAACTTCATAAAATCTTTAGAAAGCATTTGTATAATCTGGTTCATACTTGCCCCCAGCACCTTACGGATACCTATTTCTTTAGTCCTTTGCGCAATGGTGAAGGCGGATAACCCAAACAATCCCAGGCAGGCTATGAAGATAGCAATGCAGGCAAAGATGGTGAATATAATTTCCTGCCGTTGTTCGGCAGTATATAATTTTGCAAAACGTTCATCTAAGAAGGTAAAGCTGAACGGAGCTGACGGGACAAACTGATCCCATGTTTTCCGGATCTTATCAATGGAGGCCTGAATATGCTCTCCGCCGATTTTGATGGATATATTATTGAAAGCATTCTCTTTTAAAGAACCCAAAGCAAACAAAACGGGCGTGATTTCCTGGAACATGGACTCAAAATGAAAATTTTTAACCACCCCTACCACTTTCCCTTTTTTCCCGTTATAGGTATAATCTTTCCCTAATGCTTCCGATGCATTTTTCCATCCAAATAACCGGACGGCAGCTTCATTAATGATGAGATTACCACTATCCGTAGGAAATTGCAGCGGATCAAAATTCCTGCCGGCAGCCATTTGAATTTGGTAAGTGGGTATAAAACCATTATTGATCATCACATATTTACAAGTAATGTTGACAGGCGCCGTTGAATTGCCTGTAGCCATATCAATCCCTGTTGCATCTAACAACCTGCCGGACGGAATACGGGAAGAAAGGGCCAATGATTTAATATCCGGATCCTGCAAAAGTGTTTCCTTAAATGCCGGCAACTTATCGTTCAACGCACTATTATACGGCATGGTAATGATATGTTCTTTATTAAAGCCCAACGAAGAATGTAACGCGAAATGCATCTGCGAAAATACCACTGCCGTTGCGATGATTAAAATAATGGACAAGGTGAATTGAATCACCACCAACACCTTGCGTACAGGAATAGTTTTGGAGCCATATTTTGTAATGCCTTTTAATGCTTTCACCGGGTTAAATGAAGAAAGAAATAAAGCGGGATAAATGCCGCTAAAGAATCCTGCTGCCAGGGGTAACAGTAATACCGGTATAATTATTTTCCATTGTTCAAGAATTTGAAAACTAATGTTTCTGCCGGCCACCTTATTTAACCAGGGTACAAGCAAGGAAGTAAGTAATAACGCTATCAATAATGCGGCATAAGCCAGGATAACAGATTCGGCCAGTAGTTGCAATATCAGCTCTTTTCTGCGTGCACCCAATGTTTTCCTGACACCGATTTCTTTCGTTCTCAAAAGGGATTTAGCGGTGGCCAGGTTCATATAATTGATGCAGGCTATCAAAAGGATAAACAGGGCTATGACAGAAAAAATATACACGGCGGTGATACTGCCATTAGGCTCTATTTCATCTGCCAAATGTGAATAAAGATGAACATCCCGCAGCTTTTGTAAATAAAGGCTGGAATATTTGGAAGGCACATAACCCGGCAATTCTCCCTGATAACGCGCATGCCTGTTCAGGAAAGCAGGGAATTGCTTCTCCAATTGTTGGGCGGAAGCGGCGTCCCGCAACATCAAATAAGTGAAAAAGGCATTATTATCCCAACTGGTTTCTAACTTATTTCTTCCATAAATGGAGGAATCATTTAAAGTACTGAAAGAAAGCAGTATGTTTGGATGCAAGGTGGAATTAGCAGGGAAATCCCGGAATATTCCCGTGATCTTCACAGGGAATTGTCCGTTGATCTGCACTATTTTATTGATGGGGTCTTCCGAACCAAAATATTTACGGGCTATTTCGGGTGTTACCATCATGCTGAAAGGATCAGCCAGTGCAGTGCTTGCATTGCCTTCTATAACAGGAACAGAAAAAAAACTGAAGAAGTTAGAATCAGCAAAGAAGCTCCCCTGCTCATTAAACATTTTATACTTATATTTAAGAACCAGGTCACCTGTTAAAGGCAATGTCCTTGTCTCCTTTTCGATCTCGGGAAAATCATTCTTTAATAGCGGTCCAGCAGCCGGTGCTATGGATGCCAAATGCAGATATTCAACCCCTTTTTCAGTATAGAAGCTTCGCGTGACCCGGTAGATATGGTCAGCCTGCCTGAACTGATCATAGCTTAGCTCGTTCACTACAAAACAAGTAATCAGCAGGCAGCAGGTAAACCCCACTGTTATTCCGAAAAGGTTGATAAAAGATACCATCCTTTGCTTTAATATATTTCTCCACGCGGATTTTAAATAGTTTTTAAACATAGCTAACGATTTATGATTTTTGATCTATGATGTATGATCTTTAATGTCTGATGTCTGATGTCTGATTTCTGATTTCTCGATGTCTGATTTTTGGGTTCCATTCTTGGTATCATCATTTTCACTAAGCCGGCAAAAAAATTCCTTTGTGGACTTTGCGGCTTTGTGGGATACTTTATTTCCATTATATCTAAAAGAACTTCATCCCGCCCGTGGTGGGATCTTCGCATTACTTAGCTATTCGCTTCGTAATGCTTCGACCGGATTGGCCATTGCCGCTCTTCCGGCCCTTATACATAAAATAATCAACGCCACTGCCAGCATCACGATGCCGCTGATGA
>SCQV01000606.1 GCA_004299085.1 Chitinophagaceae bacterium
GCATCCCGAACTACAGATAAAACCGGATTTGCAATCCTAAAACAAAGAGATCACTTTATTATCAACAACCATCCCTCTTCCTTCTTTACAGGGATGGCTTCACCGGGTTTAAATTCTCTTACCGGCTGAAAATCTTTGATGGCGGGCGCTGTAATAGTGGCTCTTGCCGGATCAATGCCCAAAGCTTTCCAGTCCATCTTTAAATGGATCGTGGTATCTGTTTTTGCCCAACTGGCAATAGAAACCAATGCTTTACCTTGCTTCTGATAAACTGTCGCCAATACATCAGGGTTATCTGTTTTCACCGGACAACCGGGAACCCAGTAGCCGATCATCCGGCTGCCAACAATCCCGAATTCATTCCACACTTTCCATATTGGCCGCGGATCACCTTCTGTCCAGGGCAGGCGGCTGGTCATTCCGTAAATCATACCACGCCAGGCATTACCCCCCCCTTGCAACATCTCGCCCATCAGTCCATAAGGAATACCACTCACTTCCGTCAGGAAGAAATCAGGGCCGTTATGATTATAGTCAAAATATTCACCAAACCATAAGCGGTTAATGTACGGGAATAATGACATATATAAATTAGCGCTGTTATTCCATCCGTCATTTTTATCATATTGATTGGCAGAATGTAAATCAATAATGCCGGGATGACCGTTTTGCAATAAAGCCCTCTTCACTCGTTTCATCGTCACTCTGTCATAAGCCACATCGTCTAAATATAATCCGTCAACACCCACATTCTTGACTAACCAGCTAATTCCTTCGATGTAATAATTATGCCATCTGCTGGCGCCGCCATCTACAATAGCCGCATCATTCGTTTCCGGAGTGTACCATCCGGGAATATAATCGTTATTTAAATGTTCCTGCAGCCAGGGATAGCCGCCACCTTTACCGGCAGGGAATATTTCATGCCCCAGGCTGAACATAGGATATAATTCATAAGCCCGGTCTGCCAGTTCGCGAATGGTGTTGTATATTTTTACATCCATTCCCAGACGATGAGCAGAGTCAATATAGGCTTTCATTTGTCTTGTGGCGATAAATGGATAATTGATGTACGGATTGATATATTTGCCCTGATGAATATTAATCACATTGGCACCGGCAGATTTGATATAACTTACCGGTTTGTAATCGTGATAATAACGATGTTCCCAATGCCAGTCTGTATATAAAGGATGAAAAGGCGTAATGAGTAAATTAAAATTATAATACAAAGTATCTCCGGCGTGCATGGCTCTTTGTCCACTGTATGCATCCACTAAAACAGATATTCCTTTTTTGAAAACGTTAATACCCCCTTTATCGTTATTTCCCCAGGAAGCCGGTAGTACTAAAGGTTTAAGTAAATAAAAGTTTGTATTTAACGGCCTTGAATAATGCTGGTCACGCAGTTCGAAATGCAATCCGGCATTCACTGTTCCTATCCATCCGCCATCCTGATTTTTAGTTGCCACATTCCATTTCCAGTGAATGCTGTCCGGACGATATTCTCCTTTGTAACCTAATCCCATAAAGTATTTAGCTACATCAGGTTTAATAGGAAGGTGAAGTTTAATATCATTTAACTGTATATTTTCCTTAGCAATGATGGCTACTTTGTATGAAACAAATCCGTCAAATTCTATGTGCCCGTTCACAACCATATTCAGAGAAGGAGAAGTGCTGGTAGATTGCCATTCTACGGTACCCAGTGTTTCTTTTGTAAAATGGATTTCTCCGCTTTGTAATTTGATATCCTTATTTTTATCATTCACTATATGAAAGTGAATTCCTTCGGCTAAAAGATTGTTGGGAACATCTGAAATGCCAGTCATTTCAATAGGATAGAATGTTTGTATCTGTTCGGGGAATCCGGTATTCGCCAGTATCATTTTTCTTCCAAGTAAACGGATGGTGTTGCCACTTATTTGCAGCGGAGTATAGGGAGGAATAACCGTATTTTTCTGGAACAAAGTTGAATTGAGCCAGGGTAAACGTGTCATTTTCCACGGTTCATTGACTCCATGGTCTGTGGCTGTTTTGCTGCTTATAGTGATATGAAGATTTATTTTTGTTGACGGAGCGTTGTCGGCGGTTACTGTTGCAACTCCTTCATATAATCCCGGAACTGCCTGTTCAGGAACTTTGATATAACACCACATTGCCTGAATATTTTTTTCGGGAACATTTACCTGAAAAGTTTCAGGAAGTCCCGCATAAGAAATGCCGTTCGTATTGATACAGGTAATTAAACTATCGGGTATTGAATTTCCTCCCTTATCCTTTAAAGGAGAGAATTTGATCTTTATATTTTGCAGGTTTTCTTTTACCGGATAAATTCCCAATTGAAACGCATAATATTCTCCTTTGTCAGCAGTTCCACTGAAGGTGCTTTTCACTCCTTCTTTAATCCACCAGTAGGGGAGGTCATATTCCATTTTGACAGGATGTAATCTGTCTTCTGGAAAAACAAGATAGCCGGCATGAGGATGTTCCTGCATTAATGTATTAGTTTCTTCTTTCGTGGCGATCATTTCCATCGGATAAAAGCTGTTAAAAAGGTCAATAGGTTCAAGCCTTACCAGATGTGCAGCAGCAAAATGCTTCGTTGTTTTGGCAGTGTTCAGCCATGCCTCCCTTGCCATTTGCACAGGTTCAGGATATATAGCATGCGGATAATTGGCAGAACCTTTTAACCGGTAAGGCATATAATAAACATAGTAGATTTTATGCCCGGGAACAGGTTGAAAGTAAATAATACCATATTCCCTGTTTACAACGGGTGCATACATATTCAGGACACGTTTGCCGGTAGTGGCATCCATCAATATGATTTCTTTATTTTCCGGATGTGTATCCGGACGACGCCATGCTATTTTTACGCTTGCTACGTTTCCCGTACCTGTAACCTCAACGATGGCACGATGATTCCCCAACGAATCGGCATTCCATTTTTCTTTAGCAGGAGGGTAGGGGAGCTCCTGAGCAAAGGAAGATTGGCTCCAGGAAATAAAAGATAAAAAGAATAAAGCTGCTAATAATGTTAGTGAAATGCGTTTCATATCAGTAATTTGATTGTTTGAATATTGAACCTGCCTCTGCCGGTAGGCAGGTAATGAACATCGAATATTGATTTTAGAAGTAACTAATCTTCAGACTTCATCATTCGTTAATCAGTGTTCGTTATCCCTGTACAATAATTTGAATATCAAATAATGAACATCGAATCATGATTTTAGAAGTAATTAATCTTCGGACTTCATCATTCGTTAATCAGTGTTCGTTATCCCTGTACAATAATTTGAATATCAAATAATGAACATCGAATCATGATTTTAGAAGTAACTAATCTTCGGACTTCATCATTCGTTAATCAGTGTTCGTTAT
>SCQV01000607.1 GCA_004299085.1 Chitinophagaceae bacterium
GACCCCGGGGATTGTCCCCATTTTAAAATTCTTTTTCAATTTTCTTTGCAATATAAAAAAACACCTTTACCTTTGCACTCCCAAAAACTACGGGTTTTTCCCTGAAAGAGAATATGTCACAGAGAATCAGAATAAAATTAAAATCTTACGATCACAGCTTAGTAGATAAGTCGTCAGAAAAGATCGTAAAGACGGTACGCAGTACCGGTGCAGTGGTAACTGGCCCCATTCCGCTGCCTACGGAAAAGAAAATCTTTACCGTGCTGCGCTCTCCTCATGTGAATAAAAAGGCCCGTGAGCAATTTGAACTTTGCACACATAAAAGATTATTAGATATATATACATCCTCTTCCCGCACGGTAGATGCGCTTTCTAAGCTCGATCTTCCTTCCGGCGTGGATGTGGAGATAAAAGCATAAACATTTTTAGGTAACGGCCTATTCCTGCAGAACCTCCCGGTTTTTTCAGGCGCTGGGTAAAAAGAGAATTATGAAAGGTATCATTGGTAAGAAGGTCGGAATGACCAGTATTTTCGAGCCAAACGGGAAACAAACATCCTGTACGATCATTGAAGCAGGCCCTTGTGTGGTTACACAGGTGAAATCTTCTGAGAAAGATGGCTATCACGCAGTGCAAATCGCTTTTGGCGAACGAAAAGAAAAAAATACTCCTAAAAGTCTCCTCACTCATTTCTCCAAAGCCGGTACGGCTCCCAAAAAAGTGGTTAAAGAATTTCGTGATTACAGCCTGGAAAAGAATTCCGGCGATGTAATCACCTGTGATATTTTTGCCGAAGGAGAAGAAGTGGATGTGGTAGGCACTTCCAAAGGAAAAGGTTTTCAGGGTGTTGTAAAACGCCATGGTTTCGGCGGTGTAGGTGAATCTACTCACGGTCAGCACGACCGCCAGCGCGCTCCGGGTTCAGTGGGCGGTTCTTCTTATCCAGCCAGGGTATTCAAAGGAATGCGCATGGCAGGAAGAATGGGTGGCGGCAAAGTGAAAGTGAGAGGGTTACGCATCCTCAAAATTTTCCCCGATAAAAATTATATCCTGGTCAGCGGTTCCGTACCGGGCCATAATGGTTCCATCGTTTTAATTCAGAATTGATATGCAACTTGATGTTTTAAATAAAGCCGGAGAAAAGACAGGAAGAACTGTTGAGCTTCCTGATGAGATATTCGGGATTGATCCGAATAATCATTTGATGTATTTGGCTGTAAAGCAGTATCGGGCAGCGCAAAGGCGAGGTACTCATAAGGTGAAAACCCGCGCTGAAGTACAAGGCTCCAGCCGTAAGCTTCACCGTCAGAAAGGCACCGGTGGTTCTCGTAAAGGGAATATCAGGAATCCTTTATATAAGGGTGGCGGAACGGTTTTTGGACCCAAGCCCCATAGTTATGATTTTAAGATGAATCGTAAAGAAAAGGATTTGGCAAAGATGTCTGCCCTTTCTCAGAAGGCTGCTGCTCAAGCTATCAGGGTATTGGAAGATGTAAAGCTGGAAGCCCCTAAGACAAAGGATTTTGCAGGCATTCTCCAGAAGCTGGAGATACAGGGAAAGAAAGTATTGTACATAACTCCGGAACCGGAAAGTAACACGTATTTGTCTCTACGTAACCTGCCTGCTGTAAAAGGAGTGATATTAAGCGACTTGAATACTTATGATATTATGAACAGTAACTTCCTGGTATTGACGGAAGAAGCTGCTAAAATATTTGCAGGAGAAGAAATAAAAGCGGAAGTAGTTTAAATAAACAGTTGAAAAAATTAAGTTATGAAGCCGTCTGACGTATTATTAAGACCGGTGCTTACCGAAAAGGCCAATAAATTATCTGAAAAATCGCATCGCTATACCTTTGCTGTTGCACGCAGAGCCAATAAGCTGGAAATCAGCAAAGCGGTTCAGGAAATGTATAACGTATCGGTTGCCGAGGTAAAGACGATGGTAGTGCCGGCGAAAAGTAAAAGCCGCTATACCAAAGCCGGCGTTATTTCCGGCCGTAAGCCTGCCTATAAAAAGGCAGTAGTGGTGTTGTCAGAAGGAGATACCATTGATATTTTTGAGAATCTTTAAAGTTAATATACACAAACATTATAGCCTGGCAAAGCTGAGAAGTTTGCCCTAAAGAATTGAAAGATGGCATTAAAGAAATTCAAACCCATGACTGCAGGTACCCGTTGGCGAATAGGCAATGCTTATTCGGAAATCACCACGGATACTCCTGAAAAAAGCCTGTTGGCCCCCAAAAAGAAATCGGGCGGGCGAAATTTCCAGGGCCGGAGATCCATGCGTTATATCGGTGGCGGCCATAAGCAGCATTACCGGATTATTGATTTTAAAAGAGATAAAAAAGATATTGAGGCTACGGTGAAGGCCATTGAATATGATCCTAATCGTAGCGCTTTTATTGCATTGCTGTCTTATGTGGATGGTGAAAAGCGATATATTCTTGCTCCTCAGGGCTTAGAAGTGGGTGCAAAGGTAATCAGCGGTGATAAGGTAGCTCCGGAACCGGGAAATGCTTTACCGCTGGGAAACATGCCCCTTGGAACCGTTGTGCATAATATAGAATTACATCCGGGCCAGGGTGGTGTCATTGCACGCAGCGCCGGAGCGTATGCTCAACTGAATGCGAAGGAAGATAAATATGCCGTATTGAAAATGCCTTCCGGTGAATTGAGAAGAGTGTTGATTCAATGTGTCGCAACAGTAGGAACCGTTTCCAATTCAGATCATGGTTTGCAGTCTCTCGGAAAAGCAGGCCGGAGCCGGTGGAAAGGGATCCGCCCGCGTACCCGGGGTGTGGCAATGAATCCTGTGGATCATCCAATGGGCGGCGGCGAAGGAAAGGCTTCCGGTGGTCACCCCCGGTCCAGAAAAGGCAAAATAGCCAAAGGTTTGAAAACACGTAAGCATCATAAGTCTTCCAATAAGCTAATCATGCAGCGGAAGAATGGTAAGAAATTATAAAGATAATTATTAGCAAATCAGAGATCATTAAATCATAAATCAGAAATTAAGATATGGCTCGTTCCATTAAAAAAGGCCCTTACATAGAACATTCACTGATGCATAAAGTGGCAGCGATGAATGAAGGTAAAGCCAAAAAATCGGTAGTAAAGACATGGAGCCGTCGCTCGGTAATTACCCCTGAATTTGTAGGGCACACTTTTGCCGTGCATAATGGCAATAAATTTATTCCGGTGTATATCACAGAATTTATGGTAGGTCACAAGTTAGGTGAATTTGCGCCTACGAGGAATTTTAGAGGACATTCAAATAAGAAGGTTACAACATCATAAAAGATAATTATAGCATGGAAGCAGTAGCTAAGTTAAATAATAATCCCACTTCACCGCGAAAAATGCGGTTACTCGTTGATTTGATCCGCGGTATGGAGGTGGATAAGGCATTGGGTGTTTTAAAACATCATTCAAAGCATCCCAGCGTTCCGTTGGAAAAACTTCTGTTGTCGGCTATTAATAACTGGGAACAAAAGAATGAAAGTACTAAAGTAGAAGATGCCGGTTTATATGTAAAGAGAATAACCGTGGATGAAGGAACTACTTTAAAGAGACTTCGTCCTGCACCGCAAGGCCGCGGTTACCGGATTCGTAAACGGAGCAATCATGTGACGATTGTAGTGGACAGCAAACCATTAATGGAAGTTAAAGGACATCCGGAAATTGAGCCGGCAGAGCAGGTGGAAGAGAAAACCAGCTATTCTCCCAAAGCTTCAAAAGGCAATAAAGCTACAGCAGAAGTGAAGGAGAAAGAAGCAGATCAGGCAGTTGAAGAAGAAAAAGAATAATTTATTACCGATAAAAAGCAGACTAAACAAAATTACCTAATGGGTCAAAAAACAAATCCGATCGGCAATCGCCTTGGTATCATCCGGGGGTGGGATTCCAACTGGTTTGGAACCAAAAAAGATTATGCCCTGAAATTAGTAGAAGATCAGAAAATACGCGCCTACCTGGATGCCCGTATTAATAAGGGCGGTATTGCACGCATCGTGATTGAACGTACTTTAAACAAACTGATTGTGACCGTTCACACCTCCAAACCCGGTATTATTATCGGAAAAGGCGGCCAGGAAGTAGATCGCATTAAAGAAGAATTAAAGAAGCTGACGGGCAAAGACGATGTCCAGATCAATATTCTGGAAATCCGTCGCCCGGAAGTAGATGCCGCTATAGTCGCAGATACCATTGCACGGCAGATAGAAAGCCGCATTAACTATAAAAGGGCTATCAGAATGTCTATTGCTACTGCATTGCGGATGGGGGCTGAAGGTATTAAAGTAAAGGTAAGCGGACGTTTGGGTGGCGCAGAAATAGCCCGCACCGAAGAGCTCAAGCAGGGACGTACGCCATTGCATACTTTCCGTATGGATATAGATTATGCCGAAGTAGCCGCACAAACGGTTTATGGTAAAATAGGCATTAAAGTGTGGATTTGTAAAGGTGAGATTTTAGGAAAGCGGGATTTGAATCCCAATTTCGTAGCAGGCGGACGCGATGGAGGACATCATGAACGTCATGGCGGCGAAAGACGGGAAGGAGATCGCGAGAGAGGCCGTGATCGAGGTGATCGTAATGACCGTCGCGGTGGTAATGGCGGGAACAGAAGGAAAAGATAACAGTAGAAAAAAGAATAAAAGCGAGTTTTAAAAATTAAGTCATGTTACAGCCGAAGAAAACGAAACACAGGAAAGTACATAAAGGCAGAATCAGAGGAAATGCTCATCGCGGAACCACCATCGCTTTTGGTTCTTTCGGATTGAAAGCTATGGAGCCGATATGGCTTACCGACAGGCAGATAGAGGCTTCCCGTGTGGCTTTAACCCGTGCCATGAACCGCCAGGGCAGCGTATGGATTCGTATTTTCCCCGATAAGGCGGTTACGAAGAAACCTGCGGAAGTACGTATGGGTAAAGGTAAAGGCGTTCCCGACCATTGGGCTGCTGTGGTAAAGCCGGGTTGCATCATGTTTGAAGTGGATGGAGTGCCTATGAACATAGCACAGGAAGCTTTGACTTTGGCGGCCGCCAAATTGCCCATTAGGACAAAATTTATTGTCCGTTACGATTATAAACCCTGATACTGATTGATGTTAATTCCAGGATAAACTATCTTGATATGGCAAAAGAAAAAATTGAACTGAATAACCTGAGTGACCATGATTTGGCCAACAGGATTGCTGAGAGTGAACTCAGACTGAAGAAGTTAAAATTTACACACGTGGTTTCACCTTTGGAAAATCCGTTGAGCATCCGTGCCTTGCGGAGAGAAATTGCACAACTTAAAACAGAACAACATTCACGTGCATTATTTCCCGAGAAACATCAGGCTACGGCACCGACTGAATAAGATATTTTAAATTAGCATAAAATGACCGAAAGAAATTTAAGAAAAACCAGAATAGGAGTAGTTTCCAGTAATAAAATGGACAAAACTGTTTTGGTCACAGTTCAAAGAAGGTTAAGGCACCCGCTCTATGGTAAATTCGTAAAAAAAAGTACGAAATACATGACTCACGATGAAAAGAATGAGTGTACGGTGGGAGACCGGGTTCGTATTATGGAAACCCGCCCACTCAGCAAAAATAAACGCTGGAGATTAGTGGAAGTAATAGAAAGAGCAAAATAAAAAGCCCTCTGAATCTCGCCTGAGGCTAGGCTTTGGGAAAGGGTATTAACATATATATTGAGAAGTTAAAACAGTTAAAATAATTTAAAACTCCTCCTTTGGAGGGGATGGGGAGGCTAAAATGATCCAACAGGAATCCAGATTAAGAGTAGCAGACAATAGCGGCGCGAAAGAAGTGCTTTGTATCCGCGTGCTGGGAAATTCAGGCCAGGCGTACGCCAAAATAGGCGACAAAATTGTGGTTACTGTTAAAGATGCCATTCCTACAGGAGGCATTAAAAAAGGTACTGTTAGCAAAGCTGTTATTGTACGTACTAAAAATAAGTTACGCCGCAAGGATGGCTCTTATATCCGGTTTGACGACAATGCAGTTGTATTGCTGACCAATACCGATGAACCCCGCGGAACCCGTATTTTCGGGCCGGTAGCCCGTGAATTGCGCGATAAAGGGTACATGAAAATAGTTTCTTTGGCGCCTGAAGTGCTGTAAATTAAATGTAGTATCTTTGCACCCCGAAATTCTAAAAACAGATCATGAAAACGAGATTTAAGCCTAAGTTTCATATTAAAAAGGGCGATATGGTAGCGGTGATTACAGGCAATGATAAAAACCTGACACACCCTCGTAAAGTATTGGAGGTAATTCCTGAAAAGAGCAGGGTGCTGGTAGAAGGCGCCAACATTCGTACACGCCATACCAAGCCCAGCGCTCAGAATACCAAAGGAGGCATTGTAAAGCAGGAAGCCCCTATACATATTTCAAATGTAATGTTGTGGGATTCAAAGTCAGGAGCGCCTTCCCGCATAAGTCATAGTAGAGAAGACGGTAAATCTGTTCGAATATCAAAAAAATCAGGAGGGGTGATCTGATGGCATCAACTAAATATATACCGAGATTACAGGTAAAATACCAAAAAGAGGTAGTGGACTCTTTAAAAAAGAAGTTTAACTATAAATCTGTCATGCAGGTTCCGCGACTTGAAAAGATATGCCTGAATCAGGGGGTGAACGGATCTGTTACCGACAAGAAGCTGATAGACGTGGCTGTTGCCGAAATGACGGCTATCAGTGGCCAGCAGGCGGTGGCAACCATGTCCAAAAAGGATATTTCCAATTTTAAATTGCGTAAAAGTATTCCTATCGGCACCAAGGTGACTCTGCGCGGGATAAAGATGTATGAATTTTTGGATCGCATGGTTTCTGTTTCTTTACCTCGTGTGAGAGACTTTAAAGGAATCAACGATAAATCATTTGACGGACGCGGTAATTATACCCTGGGTATCACCGAGCAGATCATTTTTCCGGAAATTGATATTGATAAGGTGACCAAGATGAACGGTATGGATATTACGTTTGTGACCTCTGCCCGGTCCAACGAAGAAGCATACGAGCTATTGAAGGCATTGGGAATGCCATTTAAAGATAGTAATAAATCAACTAATTAACTAAACTAACAATATATGGCTAAGGAATCTGTAAAAGCGAGACAAAGGAAAAGGGAAGCAATGGTGGCAAGATATGCGGAAAAACGTGCTGCGCTGAAGGCTGCAGGCGAATATGAAGCATTGGACAAGCTGCCCAAAAACGCTTCGCCTGTCCGCTTACATAACAGATGTCAGTTGACTGGGAGGCCAAGGGGTTATATGCGCTACTTTGGCGTTTCACGTATTAAATTCAGGGAAATGGCTTTGGGAGGAAAAATCCCCGGCGTTAGAAAAGCATCCTGGTGATATTTAACAATAAAGCAATTTAATAATAAACAAATGGTAACTGATCCAATTGCAGATTTTTTAACCCGCATTCGTAATGCGCAAATGGCGAGGCATCGTATTGTGGAGATACCGGCATCTGGTCTGAAAAAACGGATGACGGAGATTCTCTATGAGAAAGGATACATATTAAAATACAAATTTGAAGACGATAATAAGCAAGGTGTCATTAAGATTGCATTGAAATATGATCCTGAATCGAAGCAGCCGGCTATCAGAGCTTTAGAGCGCGTGAGCCGTCCGGGTCTCAGGCAATATTCCAGCCCGGCTGGTTTTAAACGAGTGAAGAATGGGTTGGGTGTGGCGATTCTTTCCACTTCCAAAGGAGTAATGACCGATAAAGAAGCACAGCAGCAAAATGTGGGTGGAGAAGTGCTTTGTTATGTTCATTAATTGCATAAAAGAATTTTTAGTCATAAAATAAGAGAATTTTTATATCATGTCACGTATAGGTAAAAATCCGGTTGCATTGCCCAAAGGAGTTACAGTTTCCATATCTCCCGCCAATGAAGTAACCGTGAAGGGTCCCAAAGGCGAATTGAAAAAACATATTGACAGGGACATCAAGATAGAAATTAAGGATGGGCATGTAGTGTTGACCCGTCCGACTGATCAAATCCGTCACCGGTCTTTACATGGGTTATACCGCGCATTGATACAAAATATGGTCACCGGCGTAAGCCACGGGTTCTCCAAAAAATTAGAGTTGGTCGGCGTGGGTTATAAGGCTTCGAACCAAGGTCAGTTGCTGGATTTGTCATTGGGATATTCCCATAATTTTATAGTGGAATTACCAAAAGAGGTCAGTGTTAAAACAGAAACATTGAAGGGACAAAATCCGGCTATTTATCTGGACAGTACAGATAATGAACTGTTGGGCCTGGTAGCTTCCAAGATTCGCAGCTTGCGTAAGCCTGAGCCATACCAGGGAAAGGGCGTTCGTTACAGCGATGAAATCGTGAGAAGAAAAGCAGGTAAAACAGCAGCTAAATAATTTTTAATTCTTCCACATTCCGGCAAATTCCGGAATGGCAATAAGTTACAAAAATGAATACAAAATCAAAGCGGAGAGAGAGAATTCATCTCCATATCCGTACCAAAATTTCCGGTACTGCACAAGTGCCAAGGCTTTCAGTTTTTCGTAGCAACAAGGGCATTTATGCACAGCTCATAGATGATGAAAAAGGACAGACCTTAGCGGCTGCTTCTTCATCAGACAAAGCGTTGAAAGCGGCGGATGGCAATAAAACAGATAAATCGAAGCAAGTGGGGCAGGAGCTGGCAAAGAAGGCGGTAGCGCTGGGTATTAATCAATGTGTGTTTGACCGCAGCGGATATTTATATCATGGAAGGGTAAAGGCATTGAGCGATGGCGCCCGCGAAGGCGGATTAAAATTTTAATGAATCTGAGTTATACATTTTATCCAAAAATATTTTAATCAATGGCAAAAAATACGGCCGACAGAGTTAAGGCAGGCGAGTTAGAATTAAAGGAAAAAGTAGTGGCTATCAATCGGGTAACCAAGACAACCAAAGGCGGAAGAACATTCAGCTTTTCTGCTTTGGTAGTGGTGGGAGATGGGAACGGCGTGGTAGGACATGGCCTGGGGAAAGCGAAGGAAGTACAGGAAGCAATTGCCAAGGGAATTGATGATGCCAAGAAAAATCTGATTCGCATCCCTGTGAGACATGGCACTATTCCTCATGACCAGTTAGCAAAAGAAGGCGCCGCTAAAGTGCTGATAAAGCCCGCCGCTAAAGGGACAGGCGTAATAGCCGGAGGAACCATGCGCGCTGTACTGGAAAGTGCCGGCGTGAAAGATGTGCTGGCAAAATCCTTAGGCTCAGCCAATCCTCATAATGTGGTAAAGGCTACGTTTAATGCACTGATGCAATTAAGAGAACCGGTTCATGTGGCTAAAACCCGGTCAATTTCCCTGAAGAAAGTTTTTAACGGATAAATTTACAGACAGGATAGATATTTTAAACTGAACAGTTATGGCGAAGATTAAGATCACCCAGGTAAAAAGCTCTATAGATTATCCTGAGAGACAAAAGAAAACCCTGAAGGCGCTTGGGCTTACCAAGTTGCATAGCAGTAAGGAAGTGGAAGGAACCCCTCAGATATTGGGAATGGTACGTAAGGTAGAACACTTAGTAAAAGTAGAAAAACAATCGTAAAAATATTAATGATGGAATTACATCGGTTAGAACCAGCTAAAGGCGCCGTAAAAAAGCCAAAACGTTTAGGACGGGGAGAAGCTTCCGGCAAAGGAGGGACTTCAACCAAGGGAACTAAAGGCCAGCAGGCCAGAACAGGTTACAAAAGTAAAGTCGGACATGAAGGCGGCCAGATGCCTATTCAGCGCCGTTTGCCTAAGCGCGGATTTAAGAATAATAACCGGGTTAACTTTCAGGTTCTTAATATAGGGAAATTAGACGAATTAATTTCTAAATATAAATTGGAAGAGGTAACTTTGGAAAATCTTTATATCAATGGACTGGTAAGCCGTACAGACCAGGTAAAAATTTTAGGTAACGGTGAGATCAAGTCGAAGATTAATTTCAAGGTAAATGCCGTAAGTGAAAAAGCCCGGAAGGCCATTGAAGCTGCCGGCGGAACGATTGAATTGCTGTAAGCGGAACGATTGAATTGCTGTAAACAGAAAGACTGTTTACACTGTTATTAACCTTTTAACATACTTCCGGTGAAGAAGATAGTCGAAACCATACGAAATATTTGGAGCATAGAAGACCTGCGAAAAAGAATACTCTATACGTTGGGTCTTATTTTCATTTATAGAATCGGATCTTTTATCATCCTTCCGGGAATAGACCCCGTTAAGTTATCACTGCAAAGTGGTAATCAGGGTTTGTTGGGATTACTGAATATGTTTGCAGGAGGTTCTTTTTCCCGTGCATCCATTTTTGCTTTGGGTATCATGCCCTATATCTCCGCGCAAATCGCTATGCAATTATTGACCATTGCGGTACCCTCTTTTGCCAAGATGCAAAAAGAAGGAGAGAGTGGTCAACGTAAAATAAATCAATATACACGGTATTTAACGGTAGTGGTGACAGCCGTGCAGTCTGCTGCTTATGTCGCTTATCTCCGGACACAATCAGGACAGGCAATTCTTCCTCAATTTAGCGGATACTTTTTCTGGCTATCTACTGTCATTGTGCTCACATCTGGTTCCCTGTTTGTCATGTGGATGGGCGAAAAGATTACGGATAAGGGGATCGGGAACGGCGCATCTATCCTGATTGAGATAGGTATTATTGCTGCATTACCCAATGCCTTAATTTTTGAATGGAAATCTAAAGTGAATATGGGTGGTGGCGGATTATTAATATTCCTCTTGGAAATAGTTTTCCTGATAGCCGTAATTGTCGGCTTAGTATTATTGTCACAGGGAACGAGGAAAGTACCGGTGAACTATGCAAAACGTATAGTAGGCAATCGTCAATTAGGCGGTGCAAGGCAGTTTCTTCCTTTAAAGGTAAATGCTGCCGGCGTAATGCCTATCATATTTGCCCAGTCTGTCATGTTTATCCCAATGGTTTTCGAGGGCATGGTCAAGCCCGGAAGCAAAATTGCGGGAGCTATACAAGCGCTGTCAGATTATACTTCTGTGCCTTATAATGCGGTGTATGGTGTGATGGTAATCCTGTTTACTTATTTCTATACAGCGCTTATCTTTAACCCCACCCAGATGGCGGATGAAATGAAGCGGAATAATGGCTTTATTCCGGGTATTAAACCGGGAAAGCCAACCGCCAATTACATCGGCGCCATTATGGACCGCATTATGTTACCCGGAGCATTCTTACTGGCTATTGTGGGCATATTGCCGGGTTTTGCCAGTGCAATGAATATCAACTCTCAATTTGCCATATTCTTCGGAGGAACTTCCATGCTGATTATCGTACAGGTAATCTTAGATACTTTGCAGCAAATTGAAGGGCATCTGTTGATGCGCCATTATGATGGTTTGATGAGCAAAGGCAGAATTATGGGCAGATCGGCAGGAGTGCCCACTTATTAATACCATGATCTATTATAAAACGAAGGAAGAAATAGAGCTGATGCGCCAAAGCGCTTTAATGGTTTCTTCTACTTTAGCTGAAGCAGCGCGATATTTAAAGCCAGGCATTACCACACTTCAACTGGATCAATTTATTGAAAAATACATGCTTGACAATGGAGCTGTTCCCTCTTTTAAAGGGTACCAGGGTTTTCCCAATGCAACCTGTATTTCCATTAACGATGCGGTCGTACACGGGATACCAAATTCTTATATTTTAAAGGAGGGAGACGTGGTTTCAGTAGATTGTGGGGTGATCATGCATGATTTTCATGGAGACAGCGCCTATACATTTGCATTGGGAGAGGTAAAGCCCGCGGTGCTGGAATTAATGCATGTTACAAAAGAATCACTGTATCTGGGTATTGATAAAGCAATTGCAGGCAATCGTATCGGCGATATTGCCTTTGCTATACAACATTATTGCGAAAAAGAACATGGTTATGGTATTGTCAGGGAATTGGTCGGGCATGGACTGGGACGCGATTTGCATGAAGATCCGCAGGTGCCCAATTACGGCAGGAGAGGGCATGGGCAGGTGATGAAAGAAGGAATGGTGATTTGTATAGAACCCATGGTCAACCTGGGGGCCAGGGAGATTAATTATAAAAGAGACGGATGGACGGTGCTAACGAAAGATGGGGAACCATCCGCGCATTATGAACATGTGGTTTTGGTAAAAAAAGAGCGGGCCGAAGTACTTTCTTCCTTTGATATGATTGAAGAAGCCGAGAAAGCTAACATTAATCTGAACAGCTCATATTATTAGAATAGAGGAATTCAAAGAAATAGGCGCAGGGAAATTTGCCAATTTCAATTCAATTGTTGTATCTTTGCACCTCCTTAAAAAATTATGGCTAAGCAGGCGCTCATCAAACAAGACGGTACAATTATAGAATCCTTATCCAATGCGATGTTCAGGGTGAAGTTAGAGAATGGGCATGAGATACTTGCGACTATTTCCGGAAAAATGCGGATGCATTATATCAGAATTTTGCCCGGTGATAAGGTGAGTGTTGAAATGAGCCCGTACGATTTAACAAGGGGAAGAATTATATATAGATATAGATAAATAACCTACAAGAAATTTTTACAAATGAGAGTAAGAGCATCCATAAAAAAACGTAACAGCGATTGCAAGATTGTTCGTCGCAAGGGTAAATTATATGTTATCAGCAAAAAAAATCCACGCTTCAAGCAACGTCAGGGTTAATGCCATGAAGGGTGACCGGTAAAAAGAAATTAGTAATCGCGCACCTTGCTACAAAACATTTAACAATAAAGAATTACAACAATAAAGAAATTCAGCAAAAAAACAATTATTTAATTATTTATGGCACGTATAGCCGGCATAGACCTTCCTAAAAACAAACGCGGTGAAATTGGACTTACTTATATTTATGGTATAGGCCGTTCCACCGCCCGTTATATTTTAGAAAAAGCAGACATTAATTACGATAAAAAGGTAAGCGAATGGAATGACGATGAATTAACTGCCATTCGTTCCATCATCAATAATGAAATTAAGGTAGAAGGCGCTTTGCGCTCTGAAGTGCAGATGAATATTAAACATTTGCTGGACATTGCCTGCTACCGCGGAGTTCGTCATCGTAAAGGATTACCCGTAAGAGGACAACGTACCCGTACCAACTCCCGTACCCGCAAAGGTAAACGCAAAACAGTTGCCGGTAAGAAAAAAGTAGCTAAGAAATAGTTTTTTAAAAAAATAAACCAACGTATTGAATTTTAGGTCAAATGGCAAAACCAGCAACAACAAGTACTAAAGCTGCCGCCCGTAAAAGAGTGGTGAAGGTGGACACTTATGGTGATGTTTACATTACTGCCAGCTTTAATAATATTATTATTACCCTTACCAACAAGCAGGGGCAGGTAGTTTCCTGGTCTTCCGCAGGGAAAATGGGATTCAAAGGTTCCAAAAAGAATACGCCTTATGCCGCTCAGACGGCTGCTCAGGATGCTGCTAAAAAAGCGATGGATGCAGGCATGAAGAAAGCGGATATTTTCGTAAAGGGCCCCGGCTCCGGACGTGAAAGCGCTATCCGGGCCATTGCTACCAGCGGCATTGAAGTAAATATGATTAAAGACGTAACCCCGCTTCCGCACAATGGTTGCAGACCTCCTAAAAGAAGAAGAGTTTAAATAAAAGCAATTAAGTTATTCAGTTATTGGATTTTGGGAAAACACGCCACATCAGTAACTGAATAATTGAATAACTAAATAACAGAATAACTACACAATGGCAAGATATACCGGACCTAAAACGCGCGTTTCCCGCATTTTTGGTGAGCCTGTCTTAGGCAATGGGAAATATTTAGGAAAAAACAGTAACCCTCCCGGCCAGCACGGTCCTTCCCGTCGGCGTAAACAGCCTAGCGAATATGCTATCCAGCTTCGCGAAAAACAGAAGGCGAAATATACTTATGGTGTGTTGGAGCGCCAGTTCCGTAAAACTTTCGAAGATGCTTCCAGGTTAAAGGGAGCTCCGGGCGAGAACCTGATTAAGCTGCTGGAAGCCAGATTGGATAATGCTATTTACCGTTTGGGAGTAGCGCCTTCAAGACCTGCGGCACGCCAGTTGGTGTCTCATAAGCATGTTACCGTTAACGGCGGTGTAGTGAATATCCCGTCTTTTCAATTAAAGCCGGGAGACCTGATTGCCTTGAAGCCCAAGGCCGATCAAAATACTGCTTTAACAAGCGTAATAAAAGGTAAAAATCCCAAATTCAACTGGCTTGACTGGGATGAAAAGGAACGCAAAGGAACATTCATTGCTTATCCTGAAAGAGAAAGCGTTCCTGAAAATATTAAAGAACAACTGATAGTCGAATTATATTCCAAGTAAGAAAAATTTAAACTGCTGATTAAATGGCTATTCTAAATTTCCAAAAACCGGAAAAAATTGCTTTACAAAAGTCGAATGATTTTGAAGCACAGTTCGAATTTCGTCCTTTAGAACCCGGCTACGGCGTTACAATTGGTAATGCTTTACGCCGCGTATTGCTGTCTTCCTTAGAAGGTTATGCCATCACAGGCATTAAAATCGAAGGAGTTGATCATGAATTCAATACAATCAAGGGTGTTTCCGAAGATGTGACTGAAATCATTCTTAACCTGAAGCAGGTACGTTTTAAGAAATTAGTTGAAACAGATATTACCTCAGAAAAAATTCAGCTTTCCATTAAAGGCAAGCCTGAGTTCACTGCCGGACTCATTGAAAAGGCTACCAGCTCTTTCAAGATAATGAATCCGGATTTATATATCTGTACTTTAGATCCTTCCGCTAAAATTGATATCGAATTAACCATTTCAAAAGGCCGTGGTTATGTGCCGGCAGAAGAGAATCAGGTAAAAGATTCCCCTCATGGTTACATTGCTATTGATGCAATTTATACTCCTATAAAGAATGTAAAGTACAGCATTGAAAATACCCGTGTTGAACAAAAGACCGACTACGAAAAGCTGGTGATGGAAGTGGTTACCGATGGTACTATTCAGCCTGAAGAAGCCGTGAAAGAAGCTTCCAGGATACTTATCCAGCACCTGATGATCATTACGGACGAAAACATTAACTTCGATACCAGGGGAGAAGTGAAAGAAGATATAGTGGATGAAACTGCCTTGCAATTGCGCAAAGTATTAAAGACTCCTTTGGAAGATCTTGACTTAAGCGTGCGTGCCTTTAATTGTCTGAAAGCAGCTAAAATCAATTCATTAAGTGAGCTGGTTCAATATACTCAGGAAGAATTAATGAAATTTCGCAATTTTGGACAGAAATCACTGGCTGAAATAGAGCAGGTGTTGCACGATCGCGGCTTACGTTTCGGTATGGAATTGTCGAAGATGAAAATAGAGGAAGATTAGAATATTTTTTCAGGTACTCTGCAATTCCTGACACGGTGCAGAGGAATAATTAAAAGGTGTTTCTTGGGAAATGCCCGTCTTTAAAATCACAAATCATGCGTCACGGAGTAAAATTAAATCATCTCGGAAGAACATCGTCACATCGTAAAGCATTGCTTTCCAAACTGGCCGGCGATCTGATTCTTCATAAGCGTATCATTACCACCCTTGCCAAAGCGAAAGCTTTGCGGGTTTATGTAGAACCTTTAATTACCAAATCAAAAGAGAATACCACTCACCAACGCAGAGTTGTATTCAGCTATCTGGGCGATAAGGATGCCGTTAAGGAATTATTTGGTCCGGTAAGTGAAAAGATTGCTGCACGCCCCGGTGGATATACCCGGATTATCAAATTAGGTACTCGTTTGGGGGATGCTGCCGAGATGGCGATGATCGAGCTGGTGGACTTTAATGAAATATATACTAATCAAGGCTCGGGTGTTGGTAAGAAGAGAAGAACACGCCGTGGCAGCGGTGTGAAAAAGAAAGCAGATGAATCTGCTTCAGCAGAAGCCAAAGGAGCTGCTGCCGATGAAGTAGAGGTGGAGGATGTGAAGCCGGAAGAATCCGGTGAAAATGCGAAAGAAGATAAGCCGGAAGCATAATGAAATTATTAAATTATTCACATTTTATAAAAGACAAAGCAATTCCGCTTTGTCTTTTTTATTTTTGCAAAAGTTTTAAATATAAAAAATATCAATTCCATGTCCAATTCGATTAATCATCATTTTACTGCTGCCCTGCTTCTTCAGGACGGCACTTTTTATACAGGAAAAGCTTTGGGAAAAAGAGGCACTTCCACCGGTGAGATTTGCTTTAACACGGGGATGACAGGTTACCAGGAAGTCTTTACAGATCCTTCTTATGCAGGGCAGACGCTGATTATGAATAACTGCTATATTGGTAATTACGGCGCCCGCCGTGAAGATATGGAGTCTGACAGCATTAAAATAAGCGGTTTGATATGTAAAAATATTTCAGATCAATATTACAGACCCATGGCTGATGATTCGCTGAATGATTATCTGACCAAAAATAATCTGACCGGAATTTCTGATGTAGATACCCGCGCATTAGTGACACATATAAGAAGCAAAGGTTCTATGAATTGTATTATCTCTTCGGAGGTTACCGATAAAGCTCAATTACAGGCTGAATTGGATAAAGTGCCTTCTATGGAAGGGCTGGAGCTGTCTTCTAAAGTTTCTACAAAGCAGCTATATCAAGCGGGCAATCCGGAATCGCCTTACCGTATTGCCGTATTGGATTTGGGTATTAAAAAGAACATTCTGCATTGCTTTGTTGAAAGAGGCGCTTTTTTGCAGGTATATCCTGCCAAAACAACTTTTGAAGAAATGGAGAAATTCAATCCGCAAGGATATTTTGTTTCCAATGGCCCTGGTGACCCGGCTGTAATGGATTATGGTATTCAAACGGTAAAAAAAATACAGGATTCAGGCAAGCCTTTCTTTGGTATCTGTCTTGGACATCAGTTATTGGCGCTTGCCAATGGTATTCCCACTTTTAAAATGCATCATGGCCACAGGGGATTAAATCATCCCGTGAAAAACGTGGTTACCGGGAAAAGTGAAATCACCACTCAAAATCATGGTTTCGGAATAGATCCGGAGGCTACCAAGAGATCGGATGTGTTAGAGATAACGCATGTCAATCTGAATGATGGATCTATAGAGGGAATCCGGTTAAAGAACAGGCCTGCATTCTCTGTTCAATACCATCCGGAATCCACGCCGGGCCCTTATGATTCCCGTTATCTTTTCGATGAGTTTATGAATATGCTGAAGATGCAATAGCTTAAGAGATATATGTTTGCTGTTGTTGTGATTTTTTAATGATTATCCGTTTATGTGCAGGTTAAAAGAATAGAACGCAGATTGTTATGATCTAATAAGATAATCGCAGATTATCAATCATA
>SCQV01000061.1 GCA_004299085.1 Chitinophagaceae bacterium
CAGCTTCGGGAGCGAGAAAGCTTACGGTCAATCCCTTACCCATAGTAAGCCTTGGAAATGATACATCGGTTTGTTCGGGTCAGTCTGTTACGCTTGATGCAGGCAATGTGGAAAGCACGTTTTTGTGGAACACGGGACAAACGACGCAAACTATTAACGCAAATGCTTCAGGGAATTATCTTGTGACGGTCACCAATTCTTATGGCTGTTCTACTTCGGGTACAAGAAAACTTACGGTCAATCCGCTGCCAATAATTAACTTGGGGAATGATACCTCGGTTTGTTCGGGACAATCTGTTATACTGAATGCCGGCGATGCAGGAAGCACTTTTTTGTGGAACACAGGCGCCACGACTCAAACGATTAATGCCAGCACTTCAAGAAATTATCATGTGACGGTCACGAATGTTTTTGGCTGCGTAGCTTCGGGTAGCAGAAAACTTACGGTCAATCCGCTGCCAATAGTTAACTTGGGAAATGATACAGCAGTTTGTTCCGGACAAACAGTTACACTGAATGCGGGCAATGCAGGAAGCACGTTTTTGTGGAACACGGGACAAATTTCACAAAAGATAAATGCCGATTCACCGGGTACCTATTTTGTGAATGTTACCAATTCTTTTGGTTGTATAGCTTCAGGCAAATTGGGATTAAAAGTGTATCCTTTACCTGATATAGCGCTTACAAAGGACACTTCTGTTTGTTCAGGGCAATCTGTTATTTTAGATGCGGGGAACGCAGGAAGCTCATTCCTATGGAGTACAGGTTCAACCCAACAAAGCATCCAGGCATTTATGCAAGGACAATATTGGGTAAACGTGAAGAGCCAATTCGGATGCGAAAAATCAGATACCGTACAATTACATATTAATCCATTACCCAGGCTTAGTCTGAACAGACAAGCCGGCCTTTGTGAAGGAAGTAAGGTGCAATTAAAACCTGAAGTGGAATCAACAGATTATACCTATCAATGGAATGATGGCTCCACAGAACCCACTTTAAATGTGTCTGAACCAGGCGCCTATTGGGTAATCGTTTCTAATGGCTTATGCTTAACCATTGATACTACCGAGGTTGTTTTATTGAAAAATAAGCTGCCGGCAATTAATGATTTTCAAACCTTGTGTCCCAATACCACTATACAATTGAGCGCTTATTCAACAGAGGCTGCTGCCTATCAATGGAATACTGGAGAAACGGGTAATTCAATTCAGGTAAATAAGCAGGGAGTTTACACAGTTCAGGTTCAGGGAAGGTATTGTAATTATAGCAGAAATGATACCATCAGGGTGCAAACCGGCCAATTGCCGACGGTACATATCGTTGCGGATGACACATCAATTTGCGAAGGAGATCGCATTCGTCTTTTAGCCATAGGAAATGATGTGGAAGGCTATCGCTGGCAGGATGGAAACTTTGGCCCATTATATGTGGCAAGAAATCCAGGATACTATACCGTTCAGGTATTTAATCAGTGTGGTATTGCTGATGACTCAATCAATTTAATTTTAAGCGCACATTGTATTGTTTCCATATTAGTGCCCACTGCATTTTCACCAAACGGCGACGGTGTTAATGATGTTTTCCGCCCTGTTGTAAGGCATCAGATCTACAACTATGAGCTTCGTATTTTTAACCGGTGGGGACAGTTGGTATTTCTTTCAAATAATCCCGAACAAGGATGGGATGGGACCTTTCATGGCACGCCCTGCGAAGTAGGAGGATATGCCTGGTGGATAAAATATAGCCAGGTTCAAAATGGTCCGCCTGTTTTCAAAAAAGGTGTCCTGACACTCGTCAGATAACTTTATCTCAAATACGTTTATTTTCTTATCATATCCTCTTACCGGATATTTTATGGTTTTGGCTAATTAAGGCCTTTCCCCGTGACGGTATCTCTCTACTTTTATAAAATATCTTACTGTTTTCATAGAAAAAGTAACTGTTTTTTATAAAGCTACACCATGAAACCAACTGCCTTTATAGTTTTGATGTTCCTGTCTTTATCCGCCTGTTCCAAACAGGATAGCGATTTAGCATTTCCTGTTAAAAAAACGGTAACTAATCAGGGGGCAAGCCTTGTGGATTTTTCAGGAAAATGGGACCATGGGGCTGTTCAACTCCAATTCACATTATCAGGAAATTTATCAAACGTGACCGCTTTTAAAATATTTTCAGGTAGCAGCAGTAACCAGCTTTGCCTCATAGGAGAATTGGACGTAACTGTTATCCAAACGCCCTCAACCTTCTCTTTCAATGATCCTGCTCCGAAAGGTTCTCCAACCTATTATATGATTGGCATAGAAGATAATCAGGGACATATCACTTATCTGAATAGTATCCTGAGTGTGTCAAAGCCATCAGGTTTGGGAAAATGAATAAACCCGCATTCATTAAGCAATATATAGGAACCACTTTCTATAAAACCCCAGACATAGGTTTTCTGTTGTTAATAATAAAAAAGGTACAAGCTATCTTTTTTCCTTATTTTTACGGCAATTTTTATAAAAGAAAATCGTTGAAAAGGATCATGATAAAGAAAGTTTTATTGACCTCCGTTTTGTGTGGTTTGGTTTATTCCATGAGCTTCGGGCAATCTTTTCTTCAGCAACAGTTGCAAAATCCTGTATTTCAGGAAGCATATCAGCAGAAAGACTCCGTGTTAAAAAGAGAATTTGAGGCGAAAGGGCTTACTTATCCGTCTCGCTTTATTTATTTCCGTTCTTTCAAATACGACAGCCGGTTAGAGGTATGGGTAAAAAACAATCCCACGGATACATTTAAACTTTTTAAGTCATACAGAATATGCGCTTTATCCGGTGCTTTAGGTCCCAAAAGGCAGGAGGGAGATTACCAGGTTCCCGAGGGATTTTATTACATCAATAAATTCGTTCCCGGCAGTATCTATCACCTGGCACTGGGATTGAATTACCCCAATTTCTCTGACCGTTCAAATGGTGATAAATTGAATCCCGGAAGCGGTATATATATTCACGGAAGCTGTGTTACAGTAGGATGTATTCCCTTAACCGATCCAAAAATGGATGAAGTATATATCCTTGCGGTGCATGCCCGGAATTTAGGGCAGAATTACATTCCGGTACATATTTTCCCTGTTGATTTCAATAATAACCGATCGGTTGCCTATATGGATAAAAGCAATGCAGATGATAAAGCTAACCAGCAGTTTTGGGGTAAGCTAAAAAAAGCTTTTGACGATTTCAATGCAACACACAGATTGCCTGTAATTCTTTTTGATCAAAATGGCCGCTATGTGGTGAAGGAAAATAACAGTTCTGAAGAATTGGATAAGCATATTGCAGCCGGATGGAGCTTAAAGATGCTGGAAGAACATCATGACCCCACTTTGCAATCCCCTTTGCAGTCTCCGCAGTAAGGTCAATCAGGCTTTCAATACACGCTGGATGGTTTGAGGCGACTTTTGTTCCAATAGAATACACTTGCTTGCCGACAACTTATCTGCAATGCCGTTTTCATAATGCCTTATAGTCAGTAATTCTAATCCTTCGTGACAGGAAATAGTAAAATCAGGATATAAGGATTTAATCAGCTTTTCGATTTTTTCCGCATTCTGATCAATACAGCAGGAAAAGCTGATAGCGCCATTTTGCATCAGATTCAGCTTAATCTTTAAGGCATGAAAAACATTATACAGCTTACTAAGGTTTTCTTCTGTGATAAAAGAAAAATCCCTGGTGCTCACCGTTATCAAAGCCTGATCTTTTTTGAGCACTATGACGGGAGGTATTTTTGCAGTGCCGTTTTCCTGATGAATAATAGTTCCCGGTAAGGTTTTATTCAAGAAACATTTGACATACAGTGGAATATTCTTATTTTGTAACGGCTTAATAGTTTTAGGATGAATGACGTGTGCGCCATAATAAGCCATTTCAATCACTTCGGTATAATTTATCTCATCAATGTTAATAGTATCTTTGAAAAATTTAGGGTCTGCATTTTTCAAGCCATCCACATCTTTCCAGATGCTGAGGTTTTCTGCATCCAGCATATTGGCAAATATGGCTGCGGTGTAATCGCTCCCTTCCCGGCCTAATGTAACGGTAACGCCATCTTCCATGCCGCCGATAAATCCCTGGGTGATAATGAGCTTACTTTTCTCAAATAATGGTTTTACCTTTTCGTTCATCTGTTGTTGCGTGATATCCCATTGAATTCTTCCGTCCCTGTAAGTGTCATCTGTCCTGATCACGGAGCGTGCATCTAACCATTGATTTGACAATCCTTCCTGATTAAAAAAAGCGGATATGATAATAGAAGAGAACAATTCACCTCTGCTGACTAACTGATCATAATAATAGTCATAAGGCTGATAGGGTTTTTCTCCTAATTGCCATTCCATTTCATGGTATAAATGACGTAATGGTTCAAAGGCAGTTTCATCTTTGAGCAATTGTCGTGCAAGCTGCAAATGTTTCTCGAAAAGGGTATCTAAAGATTTGGCTGCCATTTCCCGTAGGCGCCTGTAATAATATTCCACTACTTTCTCCAATTCATTGGTGGTATTGCCCATCGCTGAAACCACTACCAACAGTGACTCTGCCCGATAATCACGAAGAATGCTGGCGACATGATGAATATGTTCCACAGATTCCAGGCTGGCGCCGCCGAATTTGAATACTTTCATACGCTTTACTATCCGTTCGAAAATTTTTGCAAAGTTCGTATTCTTTGAGGCAAAAGAAAAATATTAGGAATGAAATGTACAATACCACGATAAAGAATTTGTATGACATGGCAGAAACGAAATTTCCATCTATCTGCATTGTTCTCTATTGTTCCTAATCTGTATATTTGTGAAATGGGAGCGATTACAGTACATCCGAAAGACAAAAGCCAACTTACAACCATTAAAGCATTTTTAAAGGCGCTAAAAATCCCTTTTGAAAAAGCAAAGGAAGAAAGCCCGTATAATCCGGAATTTGTGGTTAAGATAAAAAGAAGCCAAAAACAAGCTAAAGAAGGTAAAACGGTTACTTATACCTTGAAGCAATTAGATGTTGCCAGTATGATGCGCAGACGGATAGATAAACAATGCACAAATGGAGTTTAAAATAAATCCGTTCAACAATATGACTTTTTCTAAAGATGTAATATGGATATTTCTTTTAATCCTACTCGCTCCATTTTCGTCTGACGGTCAAAATGCTAAAGCGGCTGTTAATTTCACTATTGAAGGGAGAATTACAGATTTTGGCGATGGTATGTTGGTGGGTACAATTTCAGACTTCAAAACGAATACCTTAACTTTAGATACCATTCTTGTAAAAAACGATTCTTTT
The DNA here is from genome assembly GCA_004299085.1 of Chitinophagaceae bacterium. Classification (GTDB taxonomy): domain Bacteria; phylum Bacteroidota; class Bacteroidia; order Chitinophagales; family Chitinophagaceae; genus FW021-bin31. The sequence goes on from SCQV01000061.1 coordinate 5,322, forward strand.
AAGCACAAAGCTTTTGTGAATGAGAAACAAATTGTTTCTTATGGCGTAACAGATAACCGTTTTGCAAAATACCGGAAGGCTGTCAAAGATGGAGACACTGTATTAGTTGATTTCACTAATAAAAAGCTCAAAGCAATTGAAATCGTAGTGTTCCCAGGTGTAAATATTCGTGTTGAAGGGAATGCATCCTCTTATTTAAACGCCTATTCGACCGGAAGCCCCGAAGAAGTAAAAATCGCATCACTCAATAGAAAACTATACCCATTCCGAGATAGTTTGAGCGATATTGATTACACCAATAAGCAAACATTTAGATATGCATTGCAACAGGAAGAAAAATTTGTGAATTCTATTTCAACAATAGAAAATAGTTTTATAAAAAATAACCCATCTTCCATCATATCATCTTATCTAATTTTCCAAAGATTTCAGACATTCATCAAAAGTAATAAACCGGAAGCAGACAGCCTTTTAACCTTATTAAAACCAAAAAAAGGGGACGTTTACTATCGAAGAATGATTTTTATAAAAAATAACCTGGCTGAAAGCAAAAAAGCCATAAAAGTGGGTGAAAAGTTTCCTGATTTTAAAACTAAATTTATCTATAAGGGCAAAAACTTTACACTAAATCAAACACAAGGGAAATATAGGCTGATTGATTTTTGGGGTACCTGGTGCATACCTTGCGTCAAAGAAATGCCACAATTGAAACAATTTTATGAAAAGCATAAAGACAGTTTAACCATCATAGGGATAGCTAATGACAATTATCAAAACTGGACAGCCTTTCTTAATAAACATCATTATAACTGGATACAACTGCTTGACAATGGCCCGATAAAACTATCTGAAGATTTAAAAGTCGAAGTATATCCGACAAAATATTTACTTGACCCTTCTGGAAAGATTATTATGATTTTTAAAGACGCTGATGAAGGCATTTGGAGTAAAATAGAAAGTGCTCTGAATATTAGACATTAGTAAGTCAATTCATTCAGCAAACAAAACAGGGGGCAGTACGAAAAGTTTTAAAATGAAGGAATCTGATTTCAACCTAAGTCTTCTATATTAACTACATTGAATGAAATATATTAATTTCGGGCTTTTCATCAAAATCTCATCTATATGAATCCGGAACGCCGTCTTATGACATTGGATGAATTTACCATCCAGGAATTACGCAATTTTCCAACTGCTACAGGCGAGCTGGCAGGACTATTAAGAGATATTGGCCTTGCAGCAAAACGGGTAAATGTGGAAGTGAATAAAGCAGGTTTGGTGGATATTCTGGGCGATGCAGGTAAAGTGAATGTGCAGGGTGAGGATGTCAAAAAATTGGACGTGTATGCCAATGATCAATTTATCCGCGTCCTGAAAGGAGGGATTAATTGTGCCGGCGTCGGCTCTGAAGAAAATGAAGATATTCTTGTTTTCGATGATGATCATAGTAATCGTTCCAAGTACGTCATGCTCATGGATCCTTTGGATGGATCGGGAAATATAGATGTAAATGTTTCTATCGGAACGATATTTTCTATTTACAGAAGAGTAACGCCATTGGGTTTGCCCGCTACTCATGAGGATTTCTTACAACCCGGTAACCGTTTGGTAGCCGCAGGATATATTATTTATGGCCCTTCCACCGTTCTTGTCTATGCCACACGCAGATGGGTAAATGGATTCACGCTTGATCCTTCTATTGGAGAATTTTGCTTATCACACCGGAATATCAGGTGTCCCGAAGATGGTGATATAATTTCCATTAATCTTGCCAATATGGAAAAATATGATCCGGCATTGAACGAATATTTCCGTTCAAGCATGATCGAAGGAGAAAAAGCGGGAAGGCGTTATACACTGCGGTACATTGGTTCAATGGTGGCGGATATTCACCGGAATCTGATTAAAGGAGGGATTTTTATTTACCCCGGAACCACTGAAAAACCGAAAGGAAAGCTGCGTCTGTTATATGAATGTAATCCAATGGCATTCATCGTGGAAGTGGCAGGTGGGAAAGCATTTGTAGATGCGAAAACAAGGATATTAGATGTAAAGCCGCACGCTATTCACGAGAGAAGTCCCATGTTCATCGGCTCTGGTGCCATGATGGACCGGTTGATGAAATATTTGCAGGTAGATGCAAAAGTTGTTGAGTAACTTGCAGCCCCATGGAGAAGAATAAAATTATTGAAGTAAAGGATTTGGTTAAAAAATATGGTGACTTTACCGCGGTAAAAGGAATCAGCTTTGAGGTTTATGAAGGAGAAATTTTTGGGCTTTTAGGCCCAAACGGTGCCGGAAAATCCACTACACTGGAAATTATAGAAACCTTGCGTGAAAAAACATCGGGGACAGTGATAGTGAATGGTTTTGATTTGGATAAAGAACCGGATGAGATCAAGAAAGTCATCGGCGTTCAGTTGCAATCCTCTGGATATTATCCGCTATTATCCCTCACTGAATTAGTCCATTTATTCGGCGGATTATACAATAAAAAAGTGAAACCGTTCGAATATTTGGATATGGTCAATTTGCGTGATAAGGCAAAAGCCAAATTCAAAGAGCTTTCCGGCGGGCAAAAACAGCGTTTTTCCATAGCCACCACTTTAATCAATAAGCCAAAGATCGTTTTTCTGGATGAGCCTACAACCGGATTGGATCCCCAGGCAAGACGCAATCTATGGGAACTTATTCTTAAAATACGAAGTCAGGGTGCTACGATTGTCATTACCACTCATTACATGGATGAAGCGGAATATCTTTGCGAACGGGTAGGAATTATTGACAGTGGGAAAATTATCGCTATAGCTACTCCGGATAAGCTGATTGATGATTTGGTAGCTACCGGTTTTGAAAGGAAAAAACAAGTGAAAAATGCGAATTTGGAGGACGTGTTTATAAACCTGACGGGGAAGGAATTGAGGGAAGGGTGAAGAGCAGGAGGCAGTGGCGGGAAGCAGTGATGTCATGTAATAAGCGGTAAATGGTGAATGGTAAATCAATGTCGTTTAGTGAAGAATTTTGTCACCCTGAGCGTAGTCGAAGCTTGCCTGCCGGCAGGCAGGGGTGTTTGTCAATGACGCCATAGTTCGACTTCGCTCACCATGACAATTTCATTCCCTATGCTTAACTAAATGACATTGAATAGTGAATAGTAATTTAATCTCGTTTAGATAACTATTTAGGGTTTAAGATGTCTGAAGGGCATTAATATGAAAAGCCGTGGGTGCAACCTACGATAGAAAGAGTAGTGATGTTTCGACCCTGGGGAGGTCGGATATTTAACTAACTAAACGACATCGAATGGCACCATGCTAAACCTAAGGTTAACGATTTTACTATGTAAAAGATATTTTAACATTACAACAAAAAATAAATTTCATGATGAGAAAAAAAATGGCGGCGGCTAACTGGAAAATGAATCTGACACTTGAACAAGGTGAAAAATTAATTCGGGGAATGCTGGATGCGGATATACAATTAAAGGATGATCGTGAAGTATTGATCTGTCCACCGTTTCCTTATTTAATAAAAGCCAAAGAGATGGCTAAAAATCATCCTCATTTTTTCATTGGGGCACAGAACTGCGCTTCCGAAAAATCAGGCGCTTATACCGGTGAAGTATCTGCAGAGATGTTGCAATCTGTTCATGCCGATTTCGTGATTATCGGTCATTCAGAGCGGCGGCAGTATTTTAATGAAACCAATGAAATGCTTCTCAAGAAAATATTATTGGCATTTGAATATAGATTGAAAGTGATATTCTGCTGCGGAGAACCTCTGGAAATAAGACAGAAAGAAGCACATGAAGAATATGTTCAAAAACAATTGGTGGAAACCATCTATACTTTGGATAGTAGTCAACTCAAGAATATGGTTATCGCTTATGAACCTATCTGGGCTATCGGCACCGGGCGCACTGCCACACCGCAGCAGGCGCAGGAAATGCATGCTTTTATTCGCGCTAAGATTGCAAAGAAATTTGGTGAAAATGCAGCTTCTCAAATGACTATTTTATACGGGGGAAGTTGTAAGCCTGATAACGCTGCCGAATTATTTGCCTGTGAAGATGTGGATGGAGCACTGGTAGGGGGGGCATCCTTGAAGGTGAATGACTTTACGGCTATTATA
>SCQV01000608.1 GCA_004299085.1 Chitinophagaceae bacterium
AAATTCAGGTCACAATAAATATAAGTATCCACCCGGTAAGCATCAATGCCTGCATATTCTACCCACCAGATAGCATTTTCAATTAAATAATTAGACACGAAGGGATTACGTTGATTCAGGTCAGGCATAGATGGCACAAACCAGCCATCACTCATTATTTTCTTATCGGATTCCGCAGCATAGGGATCAAATAAAGAAGATTCACGGTAAGAAGTCTGCGTGTAAGTGGGCCATTCATTCAGCCAGTCTTTCATCGGCATATCTTGTAATATCCAGTGCTTATCTCCTACATGATTTAATACAATATCCTGCACCACCTTCAAATGATGAGCATGCGAAGCCTGTACAAACTGAGCATATAGCTGATTCGTTCCAAGCCGCGGATCTACTTTATAATTATTCGTAAAGGCATATCCATGATAAGACATCTGCGGTTCATTATTTTCAATAACCGGATTCAGCCAAAGTGCGGTTATCCCTAACCTGTTAAAATAATCCAAATGATTAATAACGCCCTGAATATCTCCTCCATGACGATCATATATAGAATCCCGGTTCAGAGATTGATCCAACATGCCCGGAATGCGGTCATTAGAAGCGTCACCATCAGAAAAACGATCCGGCATCAGCAAATAAATAAAATCTTTAGAGCTGACGCCCATCGCACGGCTTATGCCATCATGCGGATCTTTTTTGTCCAATGTATATTTATAGACGAACGGTTCTCTGCCGGGGAAATCAAACCTGATAGGAATATCTCCCGGTTTTGCCTCTGAACTAATATTTAAGTCAATGAAAAGGTAATTTTTATTTTCCACGCGATGCACCTTCAGCATTTGCACTCCGGGATAGGATAGGGATACTTGGGCGTCGCCAATAGCTTTGCCATGAAAAAGGATCTGTAAAAAATGATTCTTCATCCCCGTCCACCAGTTAGGCGGATTTACGTGGTCGAAAACGGTTGAATTATTTTCGGCAGGAATGTTGTTATGTTGCTGCGCAAATAAAATAACCGGTATAAAGAAGAATGATAAAAAGATAATGAATTTCTTCATGGCAGAATAGTTATAGTCTTATAAAATCCCATATTGTGATATGCTTTTAACCAACATGGAACTCTGGAACATTGGAACTCTGGAACATTGAACCCCTACTTCTCTATCAACTCCTTTGCATTCTCTAGCGCCGCTTTTCCGGGCTTATCTCCGCTCAGCATTTGCGCAATGGTTTGTACTCTTTCTTCGTGAGAAAGTATCCGGACACTGGTTTTCACTTTCCCGTTTTTGTTTTCTTTAAAGACTTCAAAATGAGTATGGGCTTTACCGGCAATTTGCGGCTGATGTGTAATGCAAATCACCTGGTGTGTTTTTGCCAAATCTTGCATAATATTTCCCACCTGTCTGGCGGCTTCGCCTGAGATACCGCTGTCAATTTCATCAAAAATGAGGGTTGGCAAAGAAACAGATCGTGCTATTAAAGATTTAATGCAAAGCATGAGGCGGCTGAGCTCACCGCCGGAAGCCACTTTCCGTACAGGCTGGAAGTTCCCGCTTCTATTAGCATCAAACAAAAAAGTAACCGCATCCTGTCCGGTTTCATTTAAATCTGTTTGTCTGACCTCCACCTTTATCTGGGCATTCGGCATACCTACCATTGCCAACAGCTCATTTGTTTTCTTTATGAAATCTTTTAGCACATTTGTCCTTGAAACGGATAATTTCCCCGCAATATCCTTTACGCTTATCAACAGCAAATCTTTTTCTTTTTCCAACCTAGATAAATCTTCTCCGGCATGTTGCACATTATCTAACTTTCGCTGTAACTCATCTTTAATTTTCAATAAATCAGCGGTTGTATGGACGATATGTTTTTTTAATAATTTATATCCTGTATCTAACCTTTCCTGAATAAAATTGATCTGATCATTGTCTAAAGAAGCGCTATCATTAATATGCTCGAGCTCAGAGGCAATATCTTCTAATTCGATAGTTGAGGAAGAAAGACGGCTTAATAAATCCGGAATACCGGCATGATATTTTGAAATGCCATCCAACCTGTTTTGTATTTGTTTTAACTGGCTAAGAACCGCAGATTCATCATCCTGAAGCATGGCGATAGCAGCAGACAAGGCACTCTTTAAATCTTCTGCATGGGCGATCGTTTGTTGCTCCTGCTCTAATTGTTCTAATTCATTTTCTTTAAATCCTGCCGTTTCCAATTCATCAAAAAGAAATTGATCATAGTCCAGTTCGCGTGCATTCCTTTCATATTGTTCTCGCAGAGAATCCAATTCTTTTTGTTTTAAAACATAGCTCGTATAAAGCTCGCTATATTGTTTTAACAGAGACAGATTCCCGGCGAGTGCGTCCAATACTTCCAACTGAAAATCGGCACGGTTCAGTTGTAAAGTATCAAACTGCTGATGCAGATCTACCAATAAAGTTCCTAATTGATTTAATTGCTGAAGATTAACCGGCGTATCATTAATGAACGCTCTTGATTTTCCCGAAGGGTTTATCTCTCTGTGAATGATAATTTCCTTTTCCGCATCCAATTCATTCTCAAAAAAAAACCGGTGGATATTTTCCTTTCCTGATGGTTTAAAAATGCCTTCTATAATAGCTTTGTGCCTTGAATCGGGAAGCACATTCAAATCCGCCCTTTCACCCAGAATGAGCGACAGCGCCCCCAACAAAATGGATTTTCCTGCACCGGTTTCTCCGGTAATCACATTCAGATTATCAGAAAAGACGATTTCAAGCTCATCAATGATGGCGTAATTTTTTATGAAAAGGCGTTGCAGCATAAAAGTTCAACTGATTTTCAAGATCATGTAAAATTAATGAAATCAATGGAACATTGAAATGCGAATTGTAAAACATAAAACCTGAAACGTGAAACCATCGCCTGAGGCGGGGCAGACTTGGAACGTGGAACTTGAAACCTGGAACTTTAAACTTTATTTCTCATCTCAGCAGTGTCACATTTCCCGAAAGCTTGAATATCTTATTATTATCGCAGATCATTTCAGTGGTATAGACAAATACCTGCGGGTTTAATTTCTGCCCCTTGAAAGTTCCGTCCCAGCCGGCAGTTTTATCATTCACCTGGAAATTAGTGCGTTCGTAAACTAACTGCCCGAAACGGTTATAAACTCTGAAATACAATACAATTTTTACACCTCTTCCTCTCGGATAAAAGATGTCATTCTTTCCATCTCCGTTCGGAGTGAACGTATTGGGAATAAATACTTTTCCTTCATCACAAATAAGAAATATATTGGTAGAATCAGAAGTGGCGCAGCCAAAAGCGGTAGTGCCAGTCACAGTGTAGGTCATATTTTGCGTGGGTGTACTTTCAGGATTTGCACAATTAGTACAACTCAGATTGTCCGGCGGCGACCATTGCCATTGCGCCACATCCGGACTGCCGGTGGCTTGCAATTGTACCGTGGATCCGGTGGTAGAAGTCTGATCAGGGCCTGCGCTCACCTGTGGATTATCATGCACCACTACATTAACAGATGCCGTACCGGATTGGCAGTTTCCATTACTGAAGGCAGTGACGATGTAATTAGTAGTGGTATCAGGAGTAGCTAAGGTGGAGGATGAATCAGGATTGGCTATTCCCTGGGCAGGTGACCAAATGTAGGTTTGCCCAATGTTAGAAGAAGCCTGCAATTGTACCGTTTTCCCCTGGCATATCACACCGGGAGCAACATTCGCTTTCACAGATAATGTAGTAGAATCGGGGATCGTTACCGTAAAGGGAGCATAATTGACACATCCATAAAAAGTATTTACCTGAAGGGTTCCGTGGTAAGTGCCCGGTTGGCTGTAGCGATAAGTGGGATTTAATGAATCAGAAACATCATTATTGGAATTCGGATCTCCAAAATTCCAAACATAAGTGGCAGGCTTCCCAAGGCTGTCTAATGAGAAGATCTTCCCGGTATAATTGAACTTCACTGTATTCGAATCGCATACCGAGGGCCATATATAATTTGGAGTGACTCCCACACTATCTGCAATCACACTCAAGGTGTCACTAATAGGAACTATCACATAACACCCCGTATCATCCGTCAATTTGAGCGTAGGATGAAATAAACCCTCCCGCGGATAAGTATAGGTAGTATTAGGCGATGAAGATAGGCTTGAAGTGTTGCCATCTCCAAAATCCCACTGATATGATACTGCACGCTGTACATCTTTTGCAGAAAAATTTACCTGCAATGGACTGCATCCGGCAGTGTCGGTCAAAACAGGAGTGCCCACAGGGCCTGCAATAGTGATTTCCCTTGATGCAGAATCCACACACCCGGGACTATATCCATTTACATATAACTTTTGAGTATAAGTTCCAGGTATATTATAAGTGTGATAACTTGTATCAAAAGAAGACTTCGCACCATCTCCAAAATTCCAAAGAATACTTGAATAATTCTGTGATAAGCTGATGGAAGTGTCCTGGTATATTCTGCAAATTATAACCGGTGACGAATTAGCCATAATGGCATGTGGGGTTCCGACACGAATATAATTTGTTCTTGTGAGAGAATCCGTACAACCTTCCTGTGTAGTGATCTTCAAAGAAACGGTATAAACGGAATCTTTGCTGTAAGATTGATTGGCAGGAATGGCATCGGTAGAAGTAGTGCCATCGCCGAAATTCCATAAGTAACTTGCGTTATTACCCTCTGAACTATTGTTCCACCGGATGTCGCTGCCGGGGCAAACTAAGGTATCGGGAGTGGAAAAATCCGCTTTGGACGGATTAACAATAATAGTTGGGCTGCTGTTACCTGTGGCAACATCCGAACAGCCATTAGCGTCCGTCACTTTTAATTGTACTTGAAAAGGCCCATTCTGGGTATAAGTATGAATAACTGAATCCACCTCAGTAGTATCTCCACTTCCATCCTTAAAATTCCACATCCACTGTTGAATAGCTGCTGAAGCGGGGTTTAAAGTGCTGTTATCATGAAAGGTCACCTGGCTGCCCTGGCATATACTATTTTGGCTCATGGTGAATCCAGCCTTTGGCCCCTGAACTGTAATCGGTGAACCTGATATAGAATCCTGACAGCCATTTACATAGCTTATTTTGAGAGAAGGCGTATATTGACCGTTATTGGGATAAGCAAATGAATATTGATTCGTCCCATTATTGATTTGCGCTGCCTTTACGCTATCACCCGCACCATCATACCACATCAAATAATTTTCAAACTGTGGGCTATAAAAAGCACCCACAGACAAGGTCACAGAATCGCCATGACAAACGGTAGTTGGAGAAACAGTTAGTTGAGGATGCTCATCAATCACCTGCAGCCAGTTTGTAGCTGTATCCTGGCAATTTCCATTGCTTGCAATCAGCGTCACCTTGTAAGCTCCTTCCTTGGAATAAGTATGAGAGGGATTTTGTTGAGTGCTTGTTGTTCCATCACCAAAGTTCCAGTTCCAGACGGAAGCGCCCTGGGAGGCATCTGTAAGTTGGAACTGATAAGTATTAGAACAGGAGAGTAACTTAATACTAAAGCCTGCTTTGGGCGGCTGCACATCAATAAATTTCGACTTGGTGAGCGAACTCATACAGCCATTATTAGAAACTTGCAGAACGACATCCTGCTCTCCCAAAGTACTGAAGGTGAACACCGGATTTTCAACAGTAAGAATACTGTCACCATTATTAGGGAATACCCAGGTCCATAAGGTCCCCGGCGGATTTGATTGATTGGTAAACTGAACAGGGGTTGCCAGGCAGGCTGTTGTCGGAATTGCACTAAAATTAACAGTGGGCTTTGCTCCGGTATGTATGTAATCTTGTCTTTGAAAAGAAAGATGGCATCCTGCATTGGTAACTATATTCAGAGAAACTGAGAAGTTACCGTTTGCCGTATAAGTATGAGGTGGGTTTGCACTATTAGCATGAGCAGAACCATCGCCAAAATCCCAATCGTAACTGGCAATATCTGCAGCACTCCCGGCAGGTAAAGAAAAAGTCGTGGGCAATGGGCTACATCCAAAACCCGGGGATGCATTGAATTGCAAATTGGGAGCGTCCACATGAATGTATTTCGGCTTGGTGATAGAATCAGTACATCCATTAGTATTGGTAGCTATCAAAGTGACGTCATAATATCCATTATTGGCATAGGTATGTGTAGGCTGTTGCTGAGTTGAACTATCGTTATCACCAAATTTCCAATTCCAGGCGGTGGCGCCCTGAGACAGATTTTGAAAAGGCACGGCTGCCGGCGCTCCGCAATATAACGAGCTGTCTGCCTGGAAAGCAGCAGTAGGGGAAGGGAAGGTGGTTATAGATTTCGTTACCGGAGGAGCGGTACATCCGGCAAATTTATTCACTAAAGTAACCTGGTAGGTACCCGGTGATGCAAACTGATGAACAGCATTAATCTGATTGATTGTCGTTCCATCGCTGAATGTCCAGGTGGCAGACTGAGGGACCGGGCTGCTGGTATTCGTGAAAGTCAAAGGCACATTGGCACAGCCCGCCGGTATAGTGAAATCAGAAGTAAAACTTCCCACGTTGATATATCCTTGTTTGGTAATGGTGCTCTGGCATCCGCCCCCATTTACCGCAGCGGTAAGCACAACGGTATAATTGCCTGTTTTGGTATAAGTGTGAGTCGCCGTTTTACCAGTCCCGGTAGCGCCATCTCCATAATCCCAGTGGTACATAATTGTCTGTGCACTTGAAGTGGAGGCCGTAAAATTCACCGTTAAAGGAGCAGTACATGAATAAGTGGTATCCGATGAAAAATTAACGGTAATTCCCTGGTTGGTCACTACTTGCCTGGGGTTTGTATAGCTGGTTTGACAACCTGCAGTATTTGTTACGGTCAGTTTAATATTAAAAGTTCCCGCGGAGTCATAGATGTGAGAAGGATTCTGGTTACTTGAAAATTGACTGCCGTCACCAAAATCCCATTGCCACATCTTTATAGTTCCTGTTCCTGCCTTAGACTGATCCTTAAAATTAACAGTTAACGGGTAACATCCTGAAGTGCTATCCATGGAAAAGTCAACGACAGGATTTTGATATACGCTAATCACATTGGAGGCAGAACTTGTAGAAACACCATTAGTAACAGTAAGTGTTACAGTATATTGACCCGGGTTGGTATAAAAATGAGTAGGATTTGTACTGGTATTAAGTGGACTCCCATCGCCGAAATTCCATGACCAACTGGAAGGGTTACCGGTAGATTGATCTGTAAACTTAACGGAAGCCTGACCACAGCTTGTTGGAGGACTCTCCGTAAAACTCGCCTGCACCTGAGCCTGGGCCAAAGCGGGTAATGCACATTGAAAAAAACAACTTACGCCGCAAACTATTAAAAAATAGCGCGTTATCTTTTTAAAGCTCCACGTCAAAAAGGTGTGAGGTGGTTTTTTCATAGAAACGGGATAGCCGGTAAAACGGCGCTAAGGTACTAACGTGCACAGACTATTACAAATTGTTGGCAAGCTCCTTTTTCAACTCAGATAAACACCGCCAATCTCACTATTCCGTATATCCACATGAATATTTTCCTGTAAGGTGGTTGAAAGGGAATGGCCTACATAATTTATAATCACCGGAAAAGCTTTATGCATGCGATCTACGAGCACTGCCGTCTGTATGCTTTTGGGCAAATAATTCAATAAAGGCTTCATAGCGTATAATAAAGTCCTCCCCGAATTAGCTACATCATCAATCACGATAATGACTTTATCCGTAAAATCAACTTCTTCTGAAACAACCACCCCAATGGGATTTTGCTTGTCCAGATTCAGATTAATCATCTGTAATTTAAAAGGAGCAATATTTTTCAACACCCCCGCAATAAGTGTTGCCACTACCATACCTCTATCAAAAATACCGGCAAGAATCAATTCCTTTTCATCCATATTCCGTTCATAAATTTCATACGCCATGCGGTGTATTTTCCAATCAATAATTTCGTGGCTTAAAATAAGTTCATCCTGATTGCCGCTCATAACCTTAATAATTGTTTGAATTTGATGATATATAAATATTTCCGTTAAATTAGCCCATCAAATATAGCCTATGCATATTATTCAGCAAGTTTTATTTATTCTCCTGTTTATCATAGCCGTTTATTTATTCACCCGAAAGGTAAGACAAATCAGAAGAAATATTTTTTTGGGTAAAAGTAAAACTATTGATGACCATAAAAGGGAACGTTGGCGGAATGTATTGCTGCTGGCCTTTGGACAGAAGAAAATGTTCCGCAACTGGATACCTGCCATATTGCATTTCTTCGTGTACGCGGGATTTATTATCATCAATATCGAAATCACAGAAATTATTCTGGATGGGCTTACCGGTAAACATCGCATGTTTTCTCCTTTGTTGGGGCCCGTGTATAATGTGCTGATAGGTTGCTTCGAAATACTGGCATTATTAGTCATCTTTGGCTGTGCGATGTTCCTAATCAGAAGAAACGTATTAAAGATAAAGCGCTTTTGGCAAAGAGAAATGACGCACTGGCCTAAATCCGATGCTAATTATATCCTGATCATGGAGATTATTCTGATGCTGTTATTTCTCACGATGAATACAACCGACAGCGCTTTACAACTTCGACATGCAGCGCATTACACGCAAACGGGACCTTTCTGGTGCAGCGCTTTGATGGCACCTTTATTTGATCATACAAGCACCGGCACACTCATCGGACTGGAACGGGGCGCATGGTGGCTACACATTACGGGAATTTTGTTTTTTCTGAATTATCTGCCTTATTCAAAACATTTTCATATTATTCTGGCGTTTCCCAATGCCTATTATGCAGATTTGGAACCAGAGGGGAAAATGGCCAACATGCCGGAAATTGAGCACGAAGTAAAGCTGATGTTTGAGCCGCCCCCCCCTTCTGAAAATGCGCCGGCTGGAGCTCCGTCACCGGAAAGATTTGGCGCCAAAGAGGTGACTGATCTTACGTGGAAAAACCTGATGGATGCCTATTCCTGTACGGAATGCGGGCGATGTACTGCCGCCTGTCCCGCCAATCAGACAGGGAAATTACTCTCTCCCCGCAAGATTATGATGGATACCCGCGACCGGTTGGAAGAAGTTGGGCGGAAACTCAACAAAGACGGTAAATTTGAAGGTGATGGCAAAACATTGCTTTATGACTATATTACGCCGGAAGAATTATGGGCATGCACCACTTGCAATGCGTGCGTAAAAGAATGTCCGGTGAGCATTAAGCCATTAGATATCATTCTGCAATTAAGAAGATCCCTGGTCATGGATGATGCCAAGGCACCGGCGGAATGGAATGCTATGTTCAGCAATATAGAAAACAACCGCGCACCATGGAAGTTTTCACCGGAAGACAGGGAGAAATGGAGGGAGGATCTGTGATGTCTGATCTATGATTTAGGATCTGTGATCTGTGATTTTTCGATGTCTGATTTTCTGATGTCTGATGTAAATTGATTACCAAAATAGTTTAGAAGGTGGACGGTTTTAAAAATCAAATAACCTCAATTTCCACTATCACCCAAACCCGAAACACAAAACGCTAAACACAAAACAAATAGTAAAAAAGATATGGCAATAAAAACAATGTCGGAAATGACGGCGGCAGGCGAATCGCCCGAAATACTTTTTTGGGTAGGCTGCGCGGGGAGCTTTGATCAGCGGGCACAAAAGATAACTAAGGCATTTGCACTTATCCTGGAGAAAACAGGAATCAAATGTGCTATTCTCGGTAACGAAGAAAGCTGCACCGGCGATCCGGCCCGCCGGGCGGGCAATGAATTTTTATTTCAGATGATGGCTTACGGTAATATTCAGACGTTGAATAATTATGGCATCAAAAAAATAGTAACTACCTGTCCGCATTGTTTCAATATTATAAAAAATGAATATCCGGTCTTAGGTGGAAATTATGAAGTGCTGCATCATACCCAATTTCTACAGCGACTGATAGATGAAGGAAAAATCAGGATGAAAGACGGGAATATTTTTAAAGGGAAAAAGATTACGTATCATGATTCCTGTTATCTGGGACGTGCCAATAATATTTACGAGGCGCCGAGAAAGGTATTGGAGGCGTTAGATACGGAATTAGTGGAGATGAAGCATTGCCGCAGCAAAGGAATGTGCTGTGGAGCAGGGGGTGCACAGATGTGGAAAGAAGAAGAAAAAGGTACCATCAGGGTGAATGCAGCGAGGGTAAAAGAAGCCGAAGCCACCGGTGCATCGCTGATAGTATCCAACTGCCCTTATTGCATGACGATGCTCAGCGATGGGGTAAAAGCCAATGGCCGGGAGGATGACATGCGGGTGCTCGATATTGCTGAATTGGTGGCGCAGAGTATGGAGTAAAATGGCGTTATTGATACCCTTTTTAATACAAAACTTTCAATGCTTGATTTTATAGAAAGATATTTTCACAGTACTGATGAGGGTGGAATGGGGTCTAATGTTCCTGCATCTAACGAGCAAATATCTAAACTCGAAGATCAGTTGAACCTCATATTCCCAAATGATTACAAAGAGTTTTTAAAATTTAGTAATGGATTTGAAGGACTGATAAATGGATTTGTAGTGAGCTTTTGCCCTGTGGAACAAATTTTTCAAAACACTCAAATCAATTGTGGAAAGTTTTTTCCATGGGCAATTTACATAGGGACAAATGTTAATGTCGAAATGTTTGTAATTGATAAACGACAAAAACCTTATCAGTTTGGACTTCTCCCATTTATTGCTGAAGCTAATGACTTTATTCCTTTAGGTAATACTTTTGAAAGATTTATTGAACGGCTTTACAATAACACGGCCTTTAAAAGACGATAATTCAAAATTGTAAATGCAGAAGTGGAACAAGTAGTTTGGTGAGAATATCCGGAGCCACATTGTATTACCAAATTTTATTTTGTCTGGGTAGCTATTTGTGGAGACAGAGAATACAATGTTTTAATTTTCCAGTGAATTGCATTAAGGGCCCCTCTAAAAACTCCATTTGCTTGGTGATCTTTGTGCATTCTTTGCGCCCTTTGTGGTAAAAAAGATATAAAAAAATAGGTTTTTAGAGGTTCCCTTAATCTATTTAATATTGACTAAACGTCGTTTACAAGAACAAACCTTAGTAGAAAAGTGTGTGCGAAAACGTTTGAACCTTATTACCTTATTTCAAGAAAATCTAATCTAATAAGTTATAAACTCATCTTATACTCAATAATGTAATAAGGTCGAAAAGGGGAGATAGTTTCCTTTCTACTAAGGTTTTAATCTCTGATGTCAAATTCTTTCACTATCGGGATAATGGTTTCTTGCTTTTAATAAATACCTGTTCTATATGCTATCGCAAAATAAGATTTAGCCAAAAAGAGTTGTTACAGGTAAACATCCCGTATCTTTGCCTATCGCCATGTCAGAGATATTTTATCACATTTTCCTCAAAGCGTGGTGTGCTAAGATTTTGCTTTGTGAGCTTTGTGTCTTTGTGGGAGCCTTTATACCATTATTATAAACACGTTCTATCATGAATATACAACATTGGAAATCATTACTACCACAGGATTTTTCACCAGAATCCCGCGTATGGGTTTACCAAAGCAGTCGGGCATTTGCTGAACCGGAATCAGCTAAGTTAGAAAACTTATTGAACGAATATTGTTCACAATGGATTTCTCATAACCGCCCGGTAAAGGGCTGGGTTAAATTACTCTTCAACCGGTTTATCGTTTTTATATCTGATGATACGCAGGACAGGCTTTGTGGATCTGCGATAGACGGCTCCATTCGTTTTGTAAAAGAGATAGAACATGAATTTAATGCAGAACTGCTTAATAGAATGACACTGGCTTTTCTTGAAGGTGATGAGATAAAATTATTCCCCGTTAATAAAGTCCATATTGCTTTAGAAAAAGGATTAATCAATGAGGATACTTTGTACTTTAATAATACCGTTACTACCAAAGCCTCATTGGAGAATAACTGGATTATTCCATTAAAAGATAGCTGGGTAGGTAAAAAGAACCTTCAGCAGAAAGCGGTATAACCTCAGAAAAGTAACTTTTCTTTCTGAATAGCGCCTTCATGCTCCAACAACCATTCTTTCCGCCACAATCCGCCTCCATAGCCGGTAAGGCTGCCGTCACTTCCTATTACACGATGACAGGGGACAATAATTGGTAAAGGATTTTGCCCATTGGCATGGCCTACCGCCCGAATGGCTTTTACATTGCCAATCCTTTTAGACAACTCCATGTAGCTGATGGTTTTACCAAACGAAATATTGAGTAATTCAGTCCAGACTTTTCGCTGAAAATCTGTGCCTCTCATTTCCAAAGGCAGATCAAAGGTGACTCTTTTTTTCTCAAAATATTCCTGAAGTTGTCTTCGGGTTTCTTCGGTAAATTGATTAGCATGGTTTTGCCCGTCCTTACTTTCACAAAACCAAATGCCGGTTAAACCCGTTAATGAAGCAGTAATTTTAAGCCAGCCGACAGGACTGTGATAAAAATAAGATGCCACATCCTTCCTCTCTGTTTTCATTTTTCAAAAGTAGTAAAAATGACTTTAAACGTTTCATAATCCTGTTTGCCGAACAGCACAAAAATCACTTCCCGGATTGTCCCCGGTTTCTTCAGGAAATCAGTGACCGTTTGAATCGCGATTCCTGATGCCTGATCAAAAGGATAGCCATATATGCCGGTGCTGATGGCCGGAAAAGCAATCGTTTGTAAATGATGATCCACTGCCAATTGTAAGCTGTTGTGATAACAGTTCGCCAGTAAAATGGCTTCCTTATCTTTCCCTCCTTGCCAGACAGGGCCTACGGTATGAATAACGAAACGAGCCGGCAGATTGTAGCCCCCCGTAATTTTGGCATCCCCGGTATTACAACCATGCAATGCACGGCATTCTTTCAATAATCCGGCGCCGGCAGCCCGGTGAATGGCGCCATCTACGCCACCACCGCCAAGCAGTGAACTGTTTGCAGCATTCACAATAGCATCCACCTTTAAGGTGGTAATGTCTCCCTGAATAATTGTTATTTCAGACATCAGTGAAATATTTTTTCAGAATGTAAATACATTGCACTTTTAATCTTCTAAATTTACGCAAAAATATTGAAATCATGAGCACGCAAATTACCTGCCCGAATTGCCACACCCGTTTTAATCTCGAAGATGTGCTGACGGAAGACGTGGAAAAATCCCTTAAACAACAATATGAGCAGAAGTTAAAGTCGTCTTTTGAAAATCTGCAAAAAGAGAAAAATATATTATCACAGCAACAAAAAGATTTTGAAGAAAGAAAACAGCGCGAAAACGAATTATTCAGCCAGCGTATTGAAAAAGAAAAGCAAAAATTACAACAGGAATTGAAGGGACAAATTCAGAAATCCGTGAGCAGCGATTATGAAAATAAAATGAAATTGATGCAGCAAACTTTAGACGATAATGCGGAGAAGCTGAAGCTGGCGCGGGAAAAGGAGATGGAGATATTGCGGCTTCAGCAAAAGATGAAAGACCAAAAAGATGAAATGGATTTAGAACTGCAGAAAAGATTAATAGAAAAGTCAAAGGAAATTGGAGAAAAAGCCGTGAAACATGCGCAGGATGAACAGGAGCTGAAGCTGAAAGAAAAAGAGATGCAGATAGACCAGATGAAAAAGCTGATTGAAGAAATGAAACGAAAAAGTGAACAAGGCTCTATGCAGATGCAGGGTGAAGCACAGGAATTGGCGCTGGAAGAAATACTGCGTGCGGCGTTTCCTTATGACGTCATTTCAGAAATAGGAAAAGGAGTCCGAGGCGCCGATGCCGTTCAGGAAATAAGGAATCATTTAGGACATTCCTGCGGAACGATTATTTATGAAAGTAAACGTACACAGGCTTTTTCGGAAGGCTGGATTGAAAAATTGAAAACAGATATGCGAAATACCCATGCGGATATAGCCATTATCGTTACACAAGCTATGCCGAAAGATATGGAACATTTCGGACAGAAAAACGGCATCTGGATTTGCAAATTTAATGAAGCCGTCAGCCTGGCGCAGGTGCTGCGGGAAAGCCTTATTAAGATTCATCAGGCAATGAAAAGTCAGGAAAACAAAGGAGAGAAAATGCAGATGATATACGATTTCGTAACGAGCAATGAATTTCGTCTGCAGGTGGATGCCATTATGGAAGGTTTCACTCATCTCAAAGACAGCATCAACAAAGAACGTTTGCAAATGGAAAAAATATGGAAAGAGCGCGAAAAGCAGATTGACAAGGTATTGCTGAATACCACTCACATGTATGGCTCTTTTAAAGGTATTGCAGGTTCGGATATTGGGGATGTAAAATTGTTGGAAGAGGGAGAATAAGAAAAAGTACATACGATTTTGTATTTTAATCAATAAAACAATATCTTCAGAAATGAAAATAAAAGTTGCTCTAATCTTTGGTGGAAAATCTGCAGAACATGAAGTTTCTTTAAGATCAGCTTCCAATATCTTTAATGCCATTGACAAAGAAAAATTCGATGTTATTCTTTTAGGCATTGATAAAGATGGAAATTGGTGCTTTAACTCTGATTACCTTTCAGATAAGATTAATTTAGCCGAAGATGATTACTTTCTTCATTCAAAGAATGTTATCATTGAAAACATCGAAAATAATCTGACTATTATATTTAAGCAGAGCCATAAAATTTTAGGGACATTTAATGTTGCTTTTTCAATCATCCACGGAACTTCCGGTGAAGATGGAACTTTGCAAGGGTTCTTCAAAAGTAAGAATATCCCCTTTGTAGGATCGGATATTTTAGGCTCTGCCATTTGTATGGATAAAGATGTCACTAAAAGATTATTAAGAGACTGGGGTATTCCGGTGGCAAATTTTATGACCCTACATAAATTTGAATTAAATAGGATATCCTTTGAAGAAGCAAAAGAAAGATTTGGCTTGCCCATCTTTATAAAACCTTGTAATGCGGGATCTTCCGTTGGAGTAAATAAAGTTTATGATGCACCTTCTTTTGTATTGGCATTAACCGAAGCTTTCTTGTATGATAATAAAATCTTGATTGAAGAAGCCATAACTGGAAAAGAAGTGGAGTGTGCAATCCTTGGCAATGAAAACCCCAAAGCATCTGTAGTTGGAGAAATTATTCTCTCAGAAACATTTTATTCCTATGATGCAAAATATCATGATGCAAAAGGAGCTAAAATTAAAATCCCTGCAGAAATTCCTGATGAGATTTTGAGCAATTTGAGAAGAACTGCCATCAATGCTTTTAAAGCTACCTGTTGTGAAGGAATGGCAAGAGTTGATTTCTTTCTTAGAAAAGACAATACTTTTGTCGTGAATGAAATAAATACGTTACCAGGATTTACTGAAATCAGTATGTACCCTAAGCTTTGGGAATACTCAGGAATTACTTATTCCGATCTAATATCCAACTTGATTGAGCTTTCCTTAAACAGGGATAAAAAGAATATGAGGTTGCAAACAGTTAAACGCTAATCAACCCATAAAATGCAAAAAAGCCATCCTGCAATAGCAGAACAGCCTTAAACGTCTTTCTAAGAAAAAGAAAATCAGGTTATTTTCCAGCCAGGAAATCCTTTACTTTATCTTTATGCACAATAGATTCTTTAAATGCAAAAGAACCTGATTTAGGAGAACGAACCGTCCGGATCACTTTAGTCCATGATTTAGCATTCTCATCCTGAGAGCCTTTATTAGCCTTAATAGCCGTTTTTGCTGCTTTTGCCATGATTTAAAATTTTATCAAAATGATATACAATAATCTTATTTGATTTCCCGGTGAACCGTCACTTTTTTCATGATCGGGTTGTACTTCTTCAACTCAATACGTGCCGGGGTATTTTTCTTATTTTTAGTGGTAATGTAACGTGATGTACCCGGCAAACCCGAAGCTTTATGTTCGGTACATTCCAGAATTACCTGTACCCTGTTTCCCTTTTTTGCCATGATCTGAATATTTTATTTAAAATATGATCTTTGATAATAAAATTATATCTTTTCCCCCGCTGCCCGCATTTCTTTGACCACAGCGCTTAATCCTTTCTTATTGATAGTACGGATAGCGTTTGTACTTAATTTCAGCGTGATCCACCGGTCTTCATCTGCGAAATAATAACGCTTCTTTTGCAAATTAGGCAGAAAACGGCGTTTTGTTTTGATATTGGAAAAGGAAACGTAATTGCCGCCAACCGGTTTTTTCCCTGTAACCTGACAAACTCTTGCCATAATGATTGATTTAAATTGATTTCGACCGATTTCTCAGTTCTTCAAAAATTTGGAGTGCAAAAGTCCGATAATTTTATGGAAAAAACAAATTACCCCGAAGATAAATGCCGGATATATACCGGATGACCGTATAAAACCCGTATAGAATCCTTTATGTGTGCGGTATCAGCGGCAATCCCGGTGATGGGTACCGCCAGGCTGTAATGAACAGAATCTGTGGTCGTCAGAATGATTTTGTGCCCCCATCCGGTCAATTGAGTATAGCGCCGGAAGGCTCTGGCACTGTCAGCCTGCTCAAACACCACTTCATAAGTCAAAAGCCCGTTATCGGATAATGCAGGGTGTTTCATATTGCTTGCCAGGGTATCAGGAGAAGCGGGTTTTGCAGAGTGACGCGGCGTTATGGTAGATTTATCCGTATTAGCTACCACGTGCGATGTGCTGCCTTCTTTATTCAGAAAAAGAAAGTACACCAGTGCAGCCACAATCAGTATGCAAATAATCACTATGATAGCGCCTCCGAAAGTACGGTGGGCGCCGGCCGAATGAATTTCGTTTCTCTGCAGCGGGTTTTCCTTCACATCTTGCCTGAAGATATCCGCGGACGCTTGCTTTTTAGGATGGTGGGGAGCAGACAACAGTTTCTCAGGAGTTACTATAAAGTGTTGACGGAAATCAGGAGTAATGGTAGCTATGCCCGGGAAGGTATAGGACTGTCGCATATTAAGCATTTCTTTTGCCACATCAGAAATAGAGTTCAGATCAGCTACGGCAAGCGCTTCCATTTTCCTCGTTCTGGACGTAATATATTCTACTAATTCAGGATCAAGATTTTCCGAAGGATTTGGTATAAAAGATATGCTGCCTTTAGGAAAGGTGTGCAGATGGTTCTCATCTGTTTGGGGCGACGAGTCACCGGAAAGCTCCATCCGTCCCAGATTAGGAATGCTCAGATGCCCGTGCTCATAAAAGAAAAATGCTAATAAACCGGTTAAAGAATTAGTTTCCGACATATCCCCGCAAATTTAATAAACAATTTAACGTTATTTGCATAAAAAAATCCATTAATCCAACAAGTTCCTTTCTGACCTGTTTAGAATAAAAACAGGATGATTTAAATCTCTATATATATGACGCCGCGTGAATCTATATCAGTCTTTGATATTTTTAAAATAGGAGTCGGGCCTTCAAGCTCTCATACACTCGGACCGTGGAAAGCTGCTTTGTTATTCATTGATTGGCTACGGCAAAAACATTCTCTGAATGAGGTGAGCTATGCGCAAGTTTTATTATATGGATCTTTGGCTAAAACAGGAAAAGGGCATGGGACGGATATAGCTGTTCAACTGGGTCTTTGTGGAGAACATCCGGAAACTTTTAATGTAGAATCCATTTCCCCGCGGATAAATGAAATAAAAACAAATAAGAAATTATTGCTGGCAGGATCGTACGAAATAAACTTTAATCCTGAAAAAGATATTATCTTTTTAAAGAATGAATCCTTATCCTTTCATCCCAACGGATTAACATTCCGCGTTTCGCTGCAAAACGGACAAAAGTATGAGCAGACTTATTTTTCTGTCGGCGGTGGATTTGTAGTAAAAGAAAATAATGAAGGCGGTAATCCAAAAGCCGCTATCAGCTTACAGTTTCCTATAGACAAAGCAGATGATCTGCTTCACTGGTGCCGGAAAACGGGACTCAGCATTGCCGAAATAGTCATGGAAAACGAAAACTGCTGGCGCGAGGAAGAAGAGACAAAAAGAGGTGTCATGCGGATTTGGCAGACCATGCGCGAATGTATGTACCGCGGATGCAACAAAGGAGGGGAATTGCCGGGCGGATTGCACGTAACCCGCAGAGCCGCTGCATTGAATAAAAAATTATTAAAAGGAAGAACTTATGCTGATGATAATAGTTGGATTGAGGCTATCCGCGCCGGAGGAAGTGATTTTGCCTATATTCTGGATTGGGTAAGCTGCTTTGCATTGGGCGTAAATGAAGAAAATGCCTCTTTCGGCAGAGTGGTCACCGCTCCCACCAATGGCGCTGCCGGCGTTATTCCAGCGGTGCTTCAGTACTATATTGTGTTTCTCAATGGTGATAAGGACGAACAAATCATCAATTTTTTATTGACAGCATCCGAAATCGGCTGTATTTTTAAGAAAGGAGCAACCCTTTCCGCAGCGATGGGCGGATGCCAGGCTGAAATAGGCGTCTCCTCTGCCATGGCGGCTGCGGGACTCACAGAATGCCTGGGTGGAACGCAACGCCAGGCATTGATGGCGGCGGAGATTGCCATGGAGCATCATTTAGGATTAACCTGCGATCCGGTCGCGGGATTGGTTCAGATTCCGTGTATTGAAAGAAACACGATGGGCGCGGTGAAAGCGATTACTGCCTCCCAATTAGCCATACAAAGTAATCCGGATTTGGCAAAAGTGTCTTTAGACACCGTAGTGAAAACCATGTGGGATACTGCTTTGGACATGAATACCAAATATAAAGAAACAGCCGACGGCGGTCTGGCTGTGCATATCCCGGTAAATTTGAGTGAATGTTAAACTAAAAGAATACTTACCTTTGGAATCATCAAAACATTTTCATCCCCCAAAAAGTGATAAGACATGGAAACATTAAAGATAGAATTGAAAAATAAAAAGTAATCTTCAATGATCAAAGAATTATTGAAGGAATTGAATATTCAATTCAAGTCTATAACCTATGATAAGGAGGAAGACCCTTACGATCCAGAATTTATTGCAAAAATAAAAAGGGGAGAAAAAGCAAGAAAAGAAGGAAGGGGGGGTAAAAGTAAACATGAATAATCTATGGAAATAGAATTATTTGAAGATGCAATAGACGATTTTAACTACTGGAAAAAATTCGGGAATAAAAAAGCCATTCAAAATAAAATCCATCTGCTTTTGAGGACATGATAAGACATCCTTTTTTAGGGATAGGAAAACCGGAATTACTCAAACACAATTTGACAGGTAAATGGTCGAGACGAATTAATGAGGAACATCGGATTATTTATGATGTAATCAATGAAAAGATTAATGTGTACTCATTACGGGGGCATTATATTAAAAAGAAGTAGTTGCTTGAAATAGTCAGGTCAAATTAGGATTATTTTAATCCGACCTTATCATATTTTCCATAATGTTCATAATTCCTGATGCGAAAACTTATTTTCCTTGTATTTCTATTTAGCTTCCACGCTGCATTCTCACAAGAATTCGGTGGAAATCCGCCTTCCACCCAATGGATGCAGATTAATACTGACAGCCTGCGCGTTATTTTTCCGAAAGGAATGGAAAAACAGGCGCAATTAATTACCAACACGATTATGTACGAAAACCGGCATAGCAGGGAATCTATCGGTAATAAAGAATTGAAATTAAATCTTGTGCTGCAGAATAGATCCGTCACTTCAAATGGTTTCGTCACCTTATCCCCTTTTCATGCGGTGTTCCAGACCATGCCACCTACCGATAACTTTAGTTTGGGATCTATGAATTGGGTGCAGGAACTGAGTCTGCATGAATACCGCCATGCTTTGCAGAATATGAATTTCAGGAGCGGAATAGGAAGGACTTTTTATGATATTTTCGGAGAAAACGGACAGTCATTTATTACCAACCTGCTTATCCCTGACTGGTTTTGGGAAGGAGATGCCGTATTTATGGAAACTGCGCTAAGTGATCAGGGCAGAGGAAGGCTACCCTCTTTTTTAGAACCTTTTAAAAGCCTGTATTTGGCAGATAAAAATTATTCTTATGCCAAGATCAGAAATGGTTCGTTTCGTGATATGGTGCCCGACCGTTATCCATTAGGCTACATGATGTCAGCTTATGGAAGGGATTCAATGGGCCTTTATTTTTGGGAAATGGTAACACAAGAATCGTTATTAAATCATAAGCTGACGAAAGCAATCAATGAAAAATATAAACAACAGCCTTACCATCCTTTTAAGTACGGCATTTACCCTTTGTCATCCGCTATAAAATATTTCACAGGCACTCACATTAAAGGCTTTTATCACCGGTCATTAAATTATTTTTCAAAGCAATGGCAGAAAGATGATGATGATCATTCCATGACTGAGGTAGTTAATGTAATCAAAAACAACCAAAGGACACTGACGAATTACCGTTATCCACACCTATTGCCAGATGGGAATATTCTCGCTCTGAATGAGGGGTATAATCGCCTGCCACGGATAATACGGATAGATTCTTCAGGGAAAACACAGGTTATTCTACAAATGGGAAATATACAGGACGATTATTTTTCCTATGCGAATCATCATATCGTCTGGACTGAAACACGGCCGGATGCCCGCTGGGGATGGGTGGCATATTCTGTTATACGAATCTATAATATGAATACCCATAAAACGAGAACGCTTTCACATCATTCGAGATATTTTTCTCCAGCTCTTTCAAAGGATGCCTCTAAAATTGTCACTGTTCGTGTCACTCCGGATAATAAAACCAATCTTTTGATTTTAAATGCTCAAAGCGGGGAAATTAAAGATACGTTGTCAAATCCTGATCATTATTATTATACATATCCGGTCTTTTCTTTAGATAATCTTGCAATTATATCGGCTGTAAGAGATCAATCAGGACGTATGGCCTTAATAAGACAATCCCTCAAAGATAATCATATACAGGTGCTGACGCCTTTTACTCATAAACCAATCGGCCCGCCCATTCCTGAAAAAGAGTATATTTTTTTCCCGGCCGCATTTTCGGATAATGTGCAGTTGTATGCATTCAATAAGCAGGATAATAATCTATACCAAATAGCCCAAAGACCCTTAGGTAATTATAGCCTGGCTGAAGACACGCTTCATCATCGCCTTATCTTTGATGAATATGCTGCAACCGGTTACCAGATAGACAGCATGGCGCTTAATCCGGCACAATGGAAACCGGTAGATAGGGATCAACTGCATATTGTCAATAATCCTTATGTGCCCGAAGCGTTGAAAGCTGAAGGAGGAGACATCCTTAGCCACATTCCTAATCATGCTTATTCTGTAACTAAATATGACGGACTGAAACATCTTTTTTATATTCATAGTTGGTCATTTTTACCAACTTATCCTAATGTGGGAATTTACCTTCAATCTCAAAACGTGTTGAATACCCTGCAATGGAACGCAGGGGGGGGCTATAATTTTAATGAAAACAGTCCTTTTGTCGCAGCTAATATTGCTTACGCTGGTTGGTTCCCGGTATTACAAGGGGGATATAGCACCCAATTCAACCGAAACGCCTACATTTCCAACGATACTTCTGTAACATGGAATGAAACTACCTTATCAGCAGGATTTACCATTCCCTTGAGCTTATCATCTAATCTTTACAACCGTTCACTTTCTTTTGGTGCCACTTTTAATACGGATCAATTGAATTTTAAACCTTCGCCGGTTATAAAAGGACAAAGTGTTAATGTGAATTATATGGAAGAATCACTGAGCTTTTCCAATGGCCGTATCTCAACTATTCAACAGGTTTATCCTAAATTCGGACAAAGTATTTCCCTGGATTTTCAACATACAATCAATCATATTTTTGCCAGACAGTTTACCGGAAATCTGGATCTCTTTTTCCCCGGATTATTCCGGAATCACAGCTTATATTTTATAACGGCTTTTTCTGAAAAAGACAACAGGAAGCAATATAAATTCACGGATGATTTTTTATATGCCAATGGTTATACTGCAGTTCCTTACCGGAAAATTTATAGGTGTGGCATCAACTATCAGCTTCCGTTGGCCTACCCTGACTGGGGGACCACCTGGGCTTATTTATTAAGGCTACGGCTGGAAACATTTTTCGATTACAGCCATGCTGAGATGTTGCCGGGGATTGCTCCCACAAATGCAGTTTATCGTTCGGCAGGCGCCACGCTTTTTATAGATACACGCTTATTTACCGATCAGATACTGATTCCGATCGGGATCAGATTTAGTTATTTGTTGGATAAAGATTTTGCCGAACCAAATAAAAAAGT
>SCQV01000609.1 GCA_004299085.1 Chitinophagaceae bacterium
ATTTATCAGGTTGCTAAGCTTCATATAAAAATGTTTTTAGGAATTAAAAGATAAAAGATACATTCGTTAAGTTAACTATCTGACCTATATTTTGAAAGGATTTTCTATTATAATTTGCTGTTATAACAGCGCGGATATTTTGCCATTGACGCTCAAATATCTTGCTGCGCTTTACAGTCATACGGGTTGGCCTGTTGAGATCATTCTTGTTGATAATTGTTGCACGGATGATACCGTGGCTGTTGCATGCGAAACATGGAAGAAGTTCAATGAACCTTTTGAATTTCACGTAGTGGAAGAAAAGACTCCGGGACTTTCTGCTGCAAGAGTAAGGGGAATTGAAACTGCCCGGTATGATTATTTGGTGTTTTGTGATGATGATAATTTTCTAAATGAAGATTATTTGGTGGTCGCTTCAGAGATACTTGAGAAGCATCCACAAATAGGCGCCTTAGGAGGATATGCTTCCGCAATGCTTGAATGGCAGCCTGCTTACTGGCCCGGTGATTTTTACATATATGGATGCGGCCCGCAGGCCGAAAAGAATGGCAAAACAAGAACGCTTCATGGAGCAGGTATCATTATAAATAAAGCAGTATTTATAAAACTAAAGCATGCCCAATTCCGTTTTATTCTTAGTGATCGTAAAGGGGCCAAGCTTACTTCTGGTGGAGATTATGAATTTTGTTATGCAATAGCTTTGGCAGGATATGATGTATGGTATGAAGATTCACTGATCTTTTCACATTATATCCATGCTGAAAGGGTAACACCTGAATATTGCAAGCGATTCATAAATGAAAGCGCCCCTGCGCTTGATGTGATACTTGTATATGAGCATTTAATATATAATGACAACAAAGGAATAGGGGCATTTTATTTGCAAAGGTTTAAGGAGTTGCTTTTTCATGGTTGGAAAATTATTAATTCCTGCAGAATCAGATTTCGTTATCGCCACGATGTGCAAATCAGGTTTCTGGAGGATTTTCATATAACATTTCATTTTGTCAGAATAAAATTAATTCTTAAAAATGTATTCAGATACCCAAAAATCTTTCGGAACGTTCGAATGCTTCAACAAAGATTATGGTCATTAGATAATAAAGAAATGAAGAAAATTGATGCGAGTATTTAACCGGCTTTTCTGATAGTTAAATTTCATCTTTAAGAACATTTTTTATAGAATTCAAGAATAATCCTTGGATTTATTAAATATTTACCTACTTTTGCTCCCTAATTTTAATCCATGAATAACAGGAATATAATCAGCAGCGCGTCTTCCGGTAGTTATATTATTGCCGGAGGGACGATTATTATAACCTGTGAAAATTC
This sequence comes from Chitinophagaceae bacterium, assembly GCA_004299085.1. GTDB lineage: Bacteria > Bacteroidota > Bacteroidia > Chitinophagales > Chitinophagaceae > FW021-bin31. The sequence goes on from SCQV01000609.1 coordinate 1,333, forward strand.
ATGGAGGTAGGATAGCAATATGTAAACAAAGATATGAAGCGTCTTCCTCCAGAAAGGAAGGCGCTTCTTTTTTAAAGGATAAAATATGAAGATTCTCAAATTTGGCGGCACTTCCGTAGGATCAGTACAAAGCATAAAAACGCTGATCGGTATTGTGGAAGAAGCACATAAAAAGAATAATGGTATCGCGGTAATCACTTCCGCTATGGGCGGTGTCACTAACAACCTGCTGGAAATTGCAAGGCTTGCCGAAGATCAACAGGATTATTCTCCGCTCATGCATCAAATTGAACAAAGGCATATAGAGGTTATCAAGACGTTAGTCCCTGCAAAAAACCAGAATCCGCTGCTCATGCAATTGAAGATATATCTGAATGAGCTGGATGAATTACTTTCAGGTGTGATGGCGTTAAAAGAATTATCCCCACGGGCCAAAGATCACATCCTCAGCTATGGAGAGTTGTGCTCCACGTTTATGATTTCCGGTATTTTACAACAACGTATCCCCAATATATTATTTACCGATTCAAGAGAAATCATCCATACAGATTCTCATTGGGGGAATGCACATATCAATGAATCAAAAACGAGTAAATTAGTCCATGAATATTTCAAAAAGAATAAGGACAATCTTTGTTGTATTACAGGTTTTATAGCATCCAACGATAAGCATCAGACAACCACTTTAGGCAGGGGCGGGAGTGATTATACTGCCTCCGTTATCGGCGCTATTTTGCAATGCGAAGAGATCCAGATATGGACTGATGTGGATGGTTTTATGACGGCGGATCCGCGAATGGTGGAGAAAGCTTTCAGCCTGCCGGAAATATCCTATACGGAAGCGATGGAATTATCTTATTTCGGAGCAAAGGTTATTTATCCCCCGACTATGATACCTGCCTTCGCTAATCATATTCCTATTGTTATCAGAAATACTTTCAATCCGGCATTTGCAGGCACCCAGATTCGCAGCAACGCGTATCGCAACGGAAGCATGATCCGGGGAATAGCATCCATTAATGATGTGGTGCTTATCAACGTGCAGGGAAGCGGAATGATCGGAAAAACGGGATTTAGCGGACGGTTATTTTCTGCTATGGCAAAGGAAAGCATCAATATAATTCTCATTACACAAGCCTCTTCAGAGCATAGTATTACCGTTGCCGTTAGCCCCGAAGATGCCCAAAAAGCCAGAGTGGTCATCGAAGAAGAGTTTGAATTGGAGTTAGAGGCAAAAAAATTAGATTATCCACAAATTGAGCCTTCTTTTTCCGTGCTGGCAGTGGTAGGTGAAAATATGAAGCACACGCCGGGAATTACGGGAAAATTATTTTACGCCCTCGGAAGAAACGGTATTAATGTTTCCGCCATTGCGCAAGGATCTTCCGAGTATAATATTTCGGTGGTTATCAAAAAAGATGATCTGACCAAAGCATTGAATGTGGCGCATGAAGCCTTTTTCCTTTCCCCTGTTAAAACATTAAATGTATTTTATCTGGGAGTGGGTAATATAGGCAAAACATTGCTCCGGCAGATTAAAGCACATGAAGATTTTTTATTGGAAAATAATTCTCTGCGTATTCGCATGATAGCAATTACCAATACCAAAAAGATGCTTATCCGTGAAGATGGGATCCCTCTCAAAGGCTGGGAAAAGCTTTTCCAGGAAAACACGGAACACGCTGACCTTGAAGCGTATTTCCATAAAATGAAATCATTAAACCTGCCCAACAGCGTTTTTATTGATAATTCTGCCAGCGCAGATGTAGTCAATCATTATCCGGAAATTTTCGCTTCTAATATTTCCATTGTTACCTGCAATAAGCTGGGAAATTCGGGAGCTTATGAGCAATACAAACTTTTTAGAAAATTAGTTAAAAAATACAATGTTGATTTTTTATATGAAACGAATGTGGGTGCGGGATTGCCTATTATAAAAACCTTGCAGGATTTGTTGGTCAGCGGTGACAAGATATTGAAGATCGAAGCAATTTTATCCGGCACTATTTCTTACATCTTTAATGAATTTAAAGGGAAGAGGCATTTTTATGAGATAGTGCATGAGGCACAGGAAAAAGGATTCACTGAGCCTGATCCCCGCGATGATTTAAGTGGATTGGACTTTATGCGGAAGATGTTGATTCTCGCACGAGATTCGGGTTACATTATTGAAATGAAAGACATTGAAATGGAACATATTCTCCCTGACGCTTGTATGAAAGCTCTTTCCGTAGATGCTTTTTATAAGGAAGTTGAGAAAGCTGACGCCCATTTTGAAGAGCTAAAGAAAAAGGCAGAACAGCAGCATAAAGCATTACGTTACATCGGTATGATGGAGAATGGAAAAGTGAGTATTAAGCTGGAAGCAGTGGATAATACGCATCCGTTTTATTCCTTATCAGGAAGTGATAATATCATAGCATTTACTACTTCCAGATATAAACAAAATGGCCCGTTGGTGGTAAAAGGTCCCGGAGCGGGCGCTGAAGTAACTGCTGCCGGCGTGTTTGCAGATTTGGTGAAGGTGGGAGCAAGATAATCTGT
>SCQV01000610.1 GCA_004299085.1 Chitinophagaceae bacterium
AAGGCGGGCCTGAGATCGGGGGAGGCTATCTCAAACCTTACATTTTGCAAGGTCAGCCCTCGTACATTACGGGCATAAAGACCGTAAGCCGGCGGAATACCCATAGTGTAATATTCGCCGGCGACTTTAGGAACCTCTCTGACCGCACCCTGCTCTGCCGTTCCACCGCCCGGAAATGTAATATGCACATCATCAAAGGTGATATTTTCTAAAAAGTTTTCATCAAACGCGTTCAGCGTGATACAGGAAAATACCTCACCTAGATTATATTTACTGGGCCATTCCGATCCCGGAAGCGGAATGGGCTTTATCACCGTAGCACGGATATGGCTGAAAGAAATATTTCGTACCACGCCGGGTGTTTCTTTCAGTCCTTCATTTCCATGCCATTTAGCTCCCATACCAATAGAAACAGGGCCTGTTACCTGGTTCATGATAAGATTGGAAAATAAAAGATTCTCAAACCGTGAATTAGGCCCACATTGTATTTTGACAGGACATCCAAAAGCCTGAAAGATGATGCAGTTGGAAACGGTAATATTTTCCGCTGCTCCCCCGCCAAAACGGAACACAGACCAGCGTGTGCTGAAGGTACTGTTGCTGACTGTTATAAATTTGCAACTGCCGAAAAGCGCACACGCATCATCCTGCGATTGCACATCACAATGATCTACATGCACATATTGGCTGCTGATAAAATGAAAGCCGTCATTATTATAAATAACACGACCATGAATATGCAGTCCTTCCATTTTTACATACATGCATTGGATTACCCTGACAGAATGATATGCGCTGTCCTTTAAAAAAATATCTTTTACTGAAAGGTTGTTGCATTGATAAAAGAGCAAATGATAAGGCCTTTGATGACTGCTTAATCCTGCCGGCGATGGAGCATGCTTATCATTGACAGGATGACGGAATTGTGCACCATTCCCGTCAATGGTTCCGGCGCCTTCAATCGTGATATTATCTGCCTTAACTGCGAAGATTAATCCCACATTTCCATCTTCTAACGTAGCATCACCATGAAGCGGGATAGCATTTGCCGGATGATATTGTTTGCCATCGGCGCTCCCTAATAAAGTGCCTCCGGCCGAAATGTGCAATGTTACATTACTTTTCATTTCTACCGTTCCAATAATGAATGTTCCAGCCGGGACAAGCACCGTTCCGCCCATATCTTTATAACAGGCATCAATAGCCGCCTGCAAGGCGGCCGTATCCAATGTATTGCCATCGCCCTTAGCCCCGAAATCACGAATGTTGTAAACGCGGGCTCCTGCATTCTTATCCGTACTTCCCGGAACCCGTTTCAGCGTTTCTCCGAATACTTTAGGAGTCACCGCCAATAATCCCGTGGTCAGGGAAGCAGTAGTAACAGTTCCAAGCCAGTTGCGTCTTGATACCGGTTTATCATTGTTTGTATTCATGATTGATTGTTTTTAATACCCGATATTCTTTACTGCCTGCTGTCCCAGTCGTTCTGATAATTGCGCTAAATACAGGCTCGAAGGGTTAACCGATTTTCCATAAGCGTCATCAATCCCTTCGGATAAAAGCGGGAACTTATTAAAAGGCATCGCTTTCCTCTGTCTTTCTCCTTCGCATCCGATCATCCAGTTCATGGAGCCTGGCGGTTGCTGATTCAGTAAAGTACTTGCTTTACAATTCCAGGCCACCGACCATCCGATAGCCCAACCATGCCCTGAACCATACTCACCCCTGTTCATCAGATCTATCCCGCCATCCGGAACCTGGCAATTATCAACTAATAACCCCGTTGCCCAGCGTTGATGAGGCTGTATCCATCCGTTGCCGTTAAAAGTACAATGCAGCAAGACAACAGGTCCGGAAACTTTTGCTCCCGTAGCAAAATAAAATACATTATCACCGGTAATATGGCATTGATTAAACAACACCTGGGTCCCTTCTCCGCCCACGCTCAGATCAGCGGGTTTGGCAGAACCTGTGGTCGGAAGCTGATGAATGATGTCAATATGATCCAGTGTGATGCGCTTAGCGTTAATGCTGACACTATTAACCGTATTAAAAATATTAATATCCCTCGCCCATCCATCCGTTATTCCCCTGATAGAAAAGGCAGTGTGATGTCTTTCGTTGATAGTACCGGTTTCTGCAGGTGAAACTATTTGAAAATTTTCTATGCCTATTTGTGAGGAAATATGATCCATCGTTATTTTTACGACTGATGTACCCGGAGGATTCAGATAGCGGGAAGCATAATCATCGGAAAACGGAATATTTATAGTGATCCTTTTCCCGTCTATATTTTTAATAACCCTGTCAATAGTTATCTCGCCGGTTATCCATGTCTCTTTTCTCCCATTGCGAACCAATACGTCCATACCCATAAAATGAACCCATGACGGCGTCACGGGCCGGCTAATGCGTATCGTATCACCTACCTTAAAACCGGAGGGATCTGCTACAGAAAAAGTATCAGCGCCGGAAGGAACATAATCGGTGGCCATAGTCGTTGGAGAACCAATTTCTTCGGTTCCGGGAGAACCTTTTATTAAAATGCACAGATGCGGCTTACCCGTCATGTTAATGATGGTGCCTTCTTTACCCGATCCTGATCCGCGTAATACCACTCCACTTGCATTGATCATGATGGTATTATCACAATTATACATTCCCGCATGAAGCAATACAGCGCCTCTGAATCCGTTTACCAAAGGCATTGTCGAAACTTCATCTATGGCTTGTTGAATAGCCTTTGTATTATCCCCGTTTTGCGGATCAAGCGTAACTTTTACCGGGACGTCTGGAATACTTACCCCCCCTCCTTCATAACCGGCATACGAAAAGTCCATTATTTTATCACCCTGCTTTAATGTCTTATAAGTCAAAGCACCTCTGTGATTATAATAAACCCATTTACTTTGCTGATGGCCGGCAGGCAGGCTTTGAGAATATGCATCCACACCGGCCAGAATACCGCCTGCAGAAAGTATCACAGCACTCAGAAAATATGTAAACCTTACTTTCATCGGATAATATATTTGCAAACGATTGCAGTTAAGAGAACAAAAGTATTTTTTTCTTTTTATATAAACTCCCTGTATTTTACCCATTTGTAATAGTATTTTATCAAAACGTAAAATCATTATTCAAAATAATATAAAGAGAGAATAGGTTGTACTGGCGCCCAATCCTGCTTCTTTTTATGTCCTTGTTTATTATTCAAATCCTGCATTACTTTTCTTATCAAGTTGTTCTGCCAAACCTATAAGAAGTCCTTCTGTTCCACGAATATAGCAGAGCCGATATGAATTCTCATACTGAACCACTTCGCCAACAAGCCGGGCACCATGCTTTGTCAACCTTGATACCATCTCATCAATGTCTTCAACAGTGAACATTGCACGTAGATAACCGAGAGAATTTACAGGGGCAGTCCGATGGTCTGCGATTGTTTCGGGTGTAAGAAACCGGGAAATTTCAAGTCGGCTGTGTCCATCAGGTGTAACCATCATAGCAATCTCTACAGACTGATTGCCAAGTCCCGTCACACGGCCCGCCCATTCTCCTTCCACCATAGCTCTTCCCTCAAGTTTCAGACCTATCTCTGTGAAAAAAGCGATAGCGTCATCAAGGGATTGCACTACTATGCCGATATTGTCCATTCGTAGCAATTTGTTTTTTTTCATTGTCTTATCTACTTGTTTATGTCCAAGCACCGATTGTCCGCTAAAGTAGCGTATCACAATTCAATAGCAGATAATCATTAAATGTTATATCATGCACCTTTTTCAACTGATTTTATCAGGGCCTCATATTCCTCCGGCGTGTCAATATCAATGGCGCCCAACGGAAAAGGAACTGATGCTGACTCGCTTCCATGCTTCATAATAATATTTCTCGCTCCTTTATCTCCTGTTAATTGCAATAGCTCCGGAAATATATTTTTATGAAAAAAGGCGGGCACACCTTTTCCATTTTTATAAAAGCTGGCAACAATGGGACATCCTGAAATAGGGTGCATGTCAACTAATCTCCTGATATGACCGGCATCCGCGAAAGGCTGATCGCAAAGCATCATGACAATTCCATCAAGTGCAGGATATTTTTTTATCAGGAAATTCAAACCAGCTACAATGGAAGATGCCATACCTTTTTCATATTCCTTATTGATGACGATATCAACCGGTAAATCTTTGACTTCGTCCTCATTATTAACTGCATCAGCGCCTAATACTATCGCAATCGAATCAGCCTCACTTGAAATAGCAGTACGTGCCGCATTTCGCAATAAGGTACTTCCGTTGAATGAAAGTAATTGCTTTGGCTTACCCAGCCTCGAAGACGTTCCTGCAGCCAACAGTATGATACCCCAGGAATCTGTTTTATTTTCGTTTTTCATGTTTCGGCTAAATCATATTTTGAGATCGTATGTATGAATAATGAATTGGCCTTTAGTAAATAGAATTCCCTGTTATCATTTATATTGTTGAATTTGACTCCATCCTAATAAACTACTGCCTTTTTTGAAGTGGTTTTCTCATTTTTAATAGGATTCAACCTTAGTAGAGAAATAGAATAGTAATAATCGCACGACCTTACCTGCCTGCCCAAAGGCAAAGGCAGGTTCCCTTATTTCATCCGGCCTCTCTCAAATGGTTGAAGCGTTTTTTGATAAAATTTGATGAACCTTTCATATTCTTCTGTAAAGCTTATTTTCCGGTGATGTTCAGGCTGATTAAGGATATATTTACATACCCTATCTACATCAGATTTTGATACCGAAAAGGCTGATGCGGATTGTTGCCAAGCAAAAGAACTATTACATAATTTGTTCTGGTTGATAAAGCGATGTGAACTTTCAGCTATTATAGATGCCAAGGTCTCCTCCGCTATCTGAGGAGATCGTGATACCAGAATATGGGCATGCTCAGGATTGGCATAAATAGCATACAAATGGCAATCGTTATTATTTACAATACCTGTAATATATTTTTCAATGCGCTCTCTACATTTTTCCGCAATTAGGGGCATGCGGTGTAAGGTAGTTAATATGAAATGGGTGTATAGATTATTGTAGTCGATTTTCATGGGAATAAGGTAATAAGGTTCAATAATTTACGGTATTCTTGTTCTACTAAGGTTTGTTCCAATTAGCAGAGTATAAACAATATTAGAAAAATATTCACATGTAACCAAATCTGAACGCCACCGGCAGCTCATAAGATTTAGCCGTCCCTATTCAACCCAGATTTCGCAGTTGGCTGCAAAATCTGCCCGAAAGGTCAGACGAAACGAAGTTTGTCTGACCCAGACCGAAGCGTCTGGGCCGACGAAGCATAGCTTATCGGGTGAGCGACGATGAATGTCGCCACACCGACTGAAACGTCGGCGGTTAACCTCTTACGGAGTCCGATACTCGTCAGAGTCGTCAGACCTGACAAAAAATGGCAAAAAAGCCATTTTTTGTCACTGCTTCGCAGAAATTTTACTACTGCAAAATTTTAATTCAAATACTTTTCATCATCTCCGTC
>SCQV01000611.1 GCA_004299085.1 Chitinophagaceae bacterium
TTCATCACCCTGAATTATCCTCTAAGGCTAACGGGCATTCCGTCAATGGATTGAACCATACCAGAATTACCACCTTTTTTGGGGAAAATGTCTTTAATGGTAAAGCCATGAGAGAGTATCTGAGCGAGGAAGCCTTTAAAAGCCTGGTCGGCTCTATTAAATCGGGTTCGAAAATAGACCGCAAAATGGCAGGACAGATAGCAGCAGGGATGAAAACCTGGGCTATGGACAAAGGGGTTAGTCATTATACCCATTGGTTTCAGCCATTGACGGGAACGACCGCCGAAAAGCATGATGCTTTTTTCACCATTTCCGGCGATGGCACTCCTGTTGAAAATTTTGACGGTGATTCTCTGGTGCAGCAGGAACCTGATGCCTCCAGTTTTCCCAGCGGTGGATTACGGGCTACCTTTGAAGCACGTGGTTATACGGCATGGGATCCGTCTTCTCCCGCCTTCATTATGGATATGGGTTCCGGTAAAACATTATGCGTTCCGACCGTATTTATTTCTTACACCGGTGAATCCCTGGATTTCAAAGGCCCTTTGCTGAAAGCGATAGCTGCACTGGATAAAGCGGCAACGGAAGTTTGCAACTACTTTGATAAAAATGTAACCCGCGTTACTCCCACCCTTGGATGGGAACAGGAATATTTCCTGATAGACGCCCGTCTGGCAGATGCGCGTCCGGATTTATTGATGTGTGAAAGAACAGTAGTCGGCCACCCGCCTGCCAAAGGCCAGCAGTTGGAAGATCATTATTTCGGTACTATTCCCGAACGCGCTTATGCGTTCATGCGCGATTTGGAAATAGAATGTTATAAGCTGGGAATTCCGCTGAAAACCCGTCATAATGAGGTGGCACCCGCACAGTTTGAATGTGCACCGATTTTTGAAGATGTCAATATTGCGGTAGATCATAACTCATTATTAATGGACTTGATGAATAAAGTGGCGCTTCGTCATCAGTTCAGGGTTTTATTACATGAAAAGCCTTTTGCCGGTATTAATGGTTCCGGCAAGCACAATAACTGGAGCATGGCAACGGATACGGGAGTGAATTTACTTTCTCCCGGTAAAACGCCCAAGACAAATCTGATGTTCCTGACATTTTTCATCAACACGATTAAAGCAGTGTATGATTATGCCGATGTGCTAAGAGCTTCCATCGCCTCAGCCGGTAATGATTTCCGTCTCGGAGCCAATGAAGCCCCCCCTGCTATCATTTCTGTTTTTATCGGCAGGTATCTCCACGAGGTGCTGAATGAAATCGAATCCCGTGTCGATCATAAATTCGATGAGCAGGATGAAGCTATTCTGAAATTGGATTTGCACCGTCACATTCCTGAAGTATTGTTGGATAATACAGATCGCAACCGTACCTCTCCTTTTGCCTTTACGGGTAATAAGTTTGAATTCCGGGCGGTAGGCTCCTCAGCCAATTGTGCCAGTGCCATGACCGTATTGAATACCATTATGGCTGAAACGCTGACACAATTTAAAAAGGACGTAGATGCACTGATTGAAAAAGGAGAGAAAAAAGAAATCGCTATTCTGCAGATATTGCAAAGCTATACCGTTAGGTCAAAAAATATCCTCTTCGATGGCGATGGATATGGTGATGAGTGGGTGAAAGAAGCTGAAAAAAGAAAATTGCCGAATATTAAAACAACACCACATGCTCTGGAAGCGCTTATTTCACCTAAATCGGTGAAAATGTTCCATAACATGGGTATTTATACCGAAAAGGAAATCCATGCCCGGTATGAAATATTGCTGGAAGATTACATGAAAAAAGTGCAGATTGATGCGCGTGTAATCGGCGATATTTGTACAAGTTTTATTTTACCCAGCGCCATCAGGTATCAGAATCATTTGATTAAAAACATTATAGGATTGAAAGAAATCGGATTGAAGGAGGAGGCTTATGATGCACAAAAAAGAATCCTTTTGAAGATATCCGAACATATACAGATTATTACCAGGAACGTGGAAGATATGATAGAAGCCAGGAAAAAGGCCAATAAGATAAAAGATGCGCATCAAAGGGCTGTTGATTATTGTGAAAAAATAAAGCCCTATTTCAGTGTCATTCGATATCATTGCGATAAGCTGGAATTTCTGGTAGATGATGAATACTGGAGGCTGCCCAAATACAGGGAATTACTCTTTTTGAGATAAGAGTTTATCCGCCTGTGGCGGATTTGTTTTGGTGTAAGAGGTCCCGTCGCAAGGCGGGGCTTTTTTTTAATTTGATCCGATCCAAGAATACCGGTTGGCGAATTGAAGGGGGTATTTTATTCAACTTCTGAAATCGAAAGCCGTTGATCATTATTCTGAAATTTATTGACTATCCGCTTTTATACAAGTAATGGTAATAGCACACAGACTTGCCTGCGGCAGGCAGGTGACTATGATTTCTTATGATAATCGCAGATTATCAATCATATTTTCATCCGCCTTCGGCGTAAATCATAAAATTCATAAAAACCTGTGTCCCTAAAGTTCTACTTGCTTAATAACGGATAGTCATTTGAAATTTATTATCCTTTTAATCATCATTTTATAATGACCGACTCATTAACTATCCGGTTAGTTCATCCGGAGGATTATTCAGGGATATTGGATATCTATGCACCATATATTCAGCATACGGCGATTTCTTTTGAATATGATGTACCCTCCTTTGACGATTTTTCCAGGCGCATTGAAGAAGTAATTGCATTTCATCCCTGGCTGATAGCAGCAATAAAGGATCAGATTATAGGATACGCGTATGCCGGAAAACACAGGACACGCAAAGCATATCAATGGTCTGTGGAATCATCTGTTTATATTGCAGCGGACTATCATGGCAGGGGCATTGGTAAGGTATTGTACCAGGCATTATTCCAGGTTCTCCGGCTGCAGGGAATTATCAATGTCTATGCCGGTATTACATTACCCAATATAAAAAGCGAGTCTTTTCATACAGCAATGGGTTTTACACCGGTTGGCATATATCATGCTGTTGGGTATAAATTTGAAGAATGGCATGATGTCTTATGGATGGAAATGAGCTTACATCATCACACCAATCTGCCACCGGCTCCTCGATCCTGGCATGAGATAGAAAAAACGGATGATTTTCAAAAAATATTTGAATAATAAAAGTCTCCAATCATCGGTTCATAATAACACTATATCCTATCGTGACAGTGACGAAAAGCATCTTCACCAAATGTGATATAGCAGATATAAGTCTATTAATTCTATGGGATTATATAACTTTGCAAAGTGTTATTATAAATTTTTCGAAGAATGACATTATTAATTAGTATTCTGCAAAAGCCCTGGCCATGGTACATTGCCGGACCATTGATAGGGCTTACCGTCCCTGCGTTGCTGATATTGGGCAATAAGCGGCTGGGCGTTTCTTCATCGTTGAGGCATATTTGCGCAGCTTGTGTTCCTGCCAATATTAATTTTTTA
>SCQV01000612.1 GCA_004299085.1 Chitinophagaceae bacterium
CATGCAGCACACCATTCACCGTAGCCTGAGTGATACCAGGAAATATTTTCAACACTGCTAAACGGGCGTCTAATTCTTTATGAACTTTAAACGTATCTTTTGGTTGCGGCAAAGTAAATTCATCGTGATACTTGATCGTAACGCCGGCTTCTGCCAGCGCCGGGTAATTCATCGAGTAGAAAGCCTCAAACTTTTCAGCATCATATTTCTTGGAACGGTTTCCACGAAAAAGCATGAAGTCAAAGTAAATACATACTTCGGGAATGATGGGCATGCCATTATCATATTTGGCTGCGGCTATTTCGATGGCAGTAATAATGTTTTCCCGGGCATCCGTTCTGATCATACCTATAGGTAATTGAGAGCCGGTAAATACAACCGGCTTGCCTAAGTTTTCCAACATAAAGCTCAGGGCAGAGGCTGAATAAGACATGGTATCCGTTCCATGAAGAATCACAAAGCCATCATAATACTGGTAGTTTTCTTCGATAATCTCTGCCATTTGCACCCATATCGCCGGCTGCATATCCGAAGAATCTATCGGAGGGGTAAAAGGATACACGAAGAAATGATACCCCAGCCTGTACATTTCAGGAATATTATTTCTTATTTCAGGAAACTCCAGTGGGCGCAGCAATTGCTGCTTATCATCATAGATCATTCCGATGGTTCCTCCCGTATAAATGATCATGATTTTGGTAGTAGCTTTGGAAATGTGATTACTCATAGGCGAACTGACCGGATTGTCTGCTAAAGATGCTGCTGTACTCATTCGGGGCAAGTTGAGAATTATTCAGAAATTGACCTGCCATTTATATTATACAAGACAATTGAAAAAACGCATATTTTTTTCTAAATAAAAGATTATATTTCTGATTACTTAATCTTTTTTATATAAAGGCTTGAAATGTTCGTAGTTCAATAAAAATTAGGGCATCTCTAAAAACCTTATTTTTTGATATTTTTTTACCACAAAGCTCACAAAGAATGCACAAAGGGCACAAAGCAAAGGTGGTTTTTAGAGATGCCCATTAAAAATTGAAAAGCCCTGCTGCATTCTCTGTAGTCACTCTTGCCACTTCCGCCACCTCCCTGTTTTTTGTGTCTGCTATTTTTTCTGCTATTAAAGGAATGTAGCTGCTTTCATTGCGCTTGCCGCGATAAGGCACAGGGGCCAGATAAGGGGCATCTGTCTCCAGAAGCATATAAGAAAGATTGATGTCTTTTACGATCTCCGGCAAGGTGGATTTTTTGAAAGTAATCACTCCTCCTATACCTAAATAAAATCCCAAATCAATGATTTCATGTGCTTCATCGGCTGTTCCTGAAAAACAATGAAAAACACCTTTTAACGAGCCTGTTTGTTTGGAACGAACAATATCAATACACTCGCGGGTTGAGTTTCTGCTGTGTATGACAACGGGCAAACCATATAGCAGCGCCCAATCAATTTGTGTGCTGAATGCGGCTATTTGTTGTTCTTTAAAAGTGGTATCCCAATAAAAATCAAGTCCGATTTCACCGACTGCTGCAAATTTTCTTTGTGAAAGCTGTTGTTTTACGATGTTTAATTCACCATCTGTATTTTCTTTTACCGAACAGGGATGTAATCCCATCATAGCAAAAGCATGTTCGGGGAACCTTTTTTCAAAATTTAATAAATCGTCTATCGTGCTGCTGTCTATATTGGGAAGGAATACTTTTTCAACACCTGCATCCATCATGCGTTGCATAACAGTTTCACTGTCTTCCTTAAATTCAGGTAAAAATAAATGAGCGTGACTGTCAATAAAGGAAAGCATGAGGTTGTTGGGTTATTAAGTTATAAGGTTGTAAGGTTGGGCCCACCCCGAAAGGTTTAAAAATGCCACCAAGACTCAAACCTGCCTGACCGGTAGGCAGGGTCACAAAGAAGACACAAAGCGTAGTTAGCAGATTAATAAATATTTGTGAAACTTAGTGACTTGGTGCCTTCGAGGCAAATTGAATAAATCTGACTTTTCATAGTGGACTCAAAGTTGTAAAGTTATAAGGTCATAAAGTCTCAAGGCCATAATATTATAAAACATAAACAATAAAACCATAGATTCATTATAATGCAGCCATTTTAAACTTCTTCTTGGAGAAATGATTTAACAATCTGGGTAAAGCGTAGCTCATCCTGTCATAAGCTTTTTCGCTGTCGTGAAAAACGATAATAGAACCTGAACGGGATTTAAACAACACTTTTTGTAAACAAACCTGTGGCTGAACATCTTTATCAAAATCACCACTGAGGATATCCCACATGATAATTTTAATATCCGGAACGGCGTTTTTCAATGCTTTGATTTGAGAACTTTTAATTCTTCCATAAGGCGGCCTGAATAATGGTGAATGGATATATTTAGCAGCTTCCAGCACGTTTTCGACATAGGCTTTCGTTTTTGTTTTTGCACCGTTTACATGGTCATAAGTATGGTTGCCAACAGAATGCCCATCATTGAATATCTGCTGAAAAAGGTCGGGATGCGCTTCCACATTTTTACCCACACAGAAAAAGGTTGCTTTGGCATCGTATTTTTTTAACTGTTCCAAAACAAAAGGAGTGATATCCGGATGCGGACCGTCATCAAAGGTAAAATATACCGTAGGCTCAGCCGGTGTCATTTTCCAGATGCAGCTTTTATATAATGATCGGATGATTGCCGGTGTTCTTGTAAAATATAGCATGATTATTTGATAGTGGTATTGTGTTTCCTCTTTTATATTCTGTCTTTCACAATCCTAAATCCTAAATCTTCAATCTTAAATCTTCAATCTTCAATGCTCAATGTTCAATGTTCAATGTTCAATCTTCAATGCTCAATGCTCAATGCTCAATTCACGTAAAAGTACATCAATACGTTTAATCAGCCATTTAAAATATTGTACTTTTGTCCTCTTATGGAAAAGAAAGTACGTGTAAGGTTTGCACCAAGTCCTACAGGCGGGCTTCATCTGGGTGGCGTGCGCACCGTATTGTATAATTATTTATTTGCACGGCAGCATCAGGGTGATTTTGTATTGCGTATCGAAGATACGGACCAGACGAGATATGTGCCGGGAGCGGAAGAATATATTGTGGAATGTCTGAAATGGTGCGGGCTGGAATCTGATGAAAGTCCGCAAAAAGGAGGCAACTATGGTCCTTACCGCCAAAGCGAACGAAAAAGTATTTATAAGCAATATGCAGATGAATTAGTTAAAAAGGGTTTTGCTTATTATGCTTTCGACACGCCGGAAGATTTGGACAATATGCGGAAAGAATTTAAAATCCCTGAAGATCCCTCGCCGCAATACGGGCATCGTACCCGGATGAAAATGCGGAATTCGTTGACTTTACCAGAAGAAGAAGTGAAAGCTCTTTTGAAAAATGAAACCCCTTATGTTATCCGTTTCCTGATGCCTGAAAACGACGAGGTTAGTTTTTCAGATATGATTCGCGGTGAAGTAAAATTCAATACACATCATTTGGATGATAAGGTGCTATTGAAAGCTGATGGTATGCCTACTTATCATTTGGCAGTGGTGGTGGATGATCACCTGATGCAGATAACGCATATTTTTCGCGGAGAGGAATGGCTCCCCAGCACACCTTTGCATTTGCTGCTATGGGACCGTTTGGGATGGAAAGAAGAGATTCCGTATTATGCACATTTACCTTTGATTTTGAAGCCTGATGGCAAAGGCAAGCTCAGCAAACGAGACGGTGACCGTTTGGGCTTTCCGGTATATGCCATGCAATGGGCCGACCCTAAAACGGGAGAAGTGACTAAAGGATTCAGAGAGATAGGATTCCTGCCGGATGCTTTTAATAATATGCTGGCTTTATTAGGATGGAACGATGGCACAGAAAAGGAGATTTTCTCTCTTAAAGAATTAGTGGATAAATTCTCCATGGAAAGGGTGCATAAGGGCGGGGCCAAGTTTAATTTTGAAAAAGCCAAATGGTTTAATCATGAGTATATTAAACAAAGTGACTCCAACAGGCTGTTGCCTTTCTTTAAAAAAACCTTGCAGGAGAAAAACATTCAGGAAGAAGAT
>SCQV01000613.1 GCA_004299085.1 Chitinophagaceae bacterium
GCATCCAACGGATGTCATTAAAGAATTGCAAAAGATAGCAGCTCCCTTTGGTATTGGCCGCGATATTCATGTAGGCGATACCATCATAGGAATAAAAGGAAGAGTGGGTTTTGAAGCAGCGGCTCCATTAATTATTATCAAAGCACATCATGCGCTGGAAAAACACGTGCTTACCAAATGGCAACTGATGTGGAAAGACCAGTTAAGTATGTTTTATGGAAATTGGCTTCACGAAGGACAGATATTGGATCCGGTGATGCGTGACATAGAAGCCTTTCTGCAACATTCCCAGGAAACAGTGTCTGGCGAGGTATTTGTGACATTATATCCTTATCGTTTTCAGGTGAATGGTATTCATTCAGCACACGACTTAATGAATAGTAAGTTTGGCAAATATGGTGAAATGAATACAGGATGGTCAGGGGAGGATGTGCGTGGATTTTCTAAAATATTCGGTAATCAGACAATGATATGGCATAGAGTAAATGACCAAGCCCCCAACCCCAAAGAGAAGTAAATCAGATTTGGTGAAAAAGATTATAAATCAAAATGCTTTGATAACTGAAATGAATAATAGCGATAAAAATACAAAAGATAGTTCTTCCCCCTCTGTGGGCAGGGGGCTTAAAGCAGGAATCATGGGTGGTGCAGGCTATGGCGGTGGAGAAATGATCCGGATATTATTGAATCATCCCAATGTGAATTTAACGTTTGTGCATAGCCGTAGTCACGCCGGCACTCCTATATATGAAGTACACACTGACCTGTTTGGCGATACTGATTTAAAATTCACCAACCAGATTGACTGGAATATAGATGTATTATTTCTTTGTATGGGACATGGAGAATCAAAAAAATTTGTAGAGGGAGAAAATATACCAGACCATGTTCATATTATTGATTTAAGCCAGGATTTCAGACTCGGAGAGAGTGTTGATGGAAGAAAATTTGTGTACGGCTTACCGGAATGGAAAAGAGAAGAAATTAAAAAGGCACACGATATTGCTAACCCGGGTTGTTTTGCTACAGCCATTCAATTAGGATTGTTACCTTTGGCGAAAGCAGGCTTGTTAAAAGAAATACATACCACAGGGATTACCGGCTCAACGGGTGCGGGTCAGAAATTGCAGGCTACCACCCAGCATAGCTGGCGCAGCGGGAACGTAAATGCCTATAAAACATTATCGCATCAACATCTAAATGAAATTACACAGACGCTGAAAGCGCTGCAGCCTTCTTTTAATGAGCCTTTAAATTTTGTCCCCTGGCGTGGCGATTTTACCAGAGGTATTTTTGTGACTTCTTATTTATATTGCAATTTAAGTTTAGCGGAAGCTTATAAACTATATCATGAATTTTATGACGGTCATCCGTTCACGCATGTCAGTGAGAAAATGATTGATTTGAAGCAGGTGGTGAATACCAACAAATGTTTAATTCATTTGGAGAAAGTAAATGACAAACTGATTATACATTCTATTGATGATAATTTGTTAAAAGGAGCTTCGGGACAGGCAGTGCAGAATATGAATTTAATGATGGGACTGGAGGAAACGGCGGGATTGAGATTAAAGGGGGTGGTATTTTAAGGCCGCCGCACACCCCCGGCCTCTGAAGGGGAGGCGTCCCGCAGTACCTTATAAAAGATGAAGTGGAAAATGATATAAATGGAAAAGAAAATGTTTCACAAGGCATCTCCTCTGATATTTGAGAGGGCGACAGCTTTACGAGCACGAATGACCGAAGCGGAGAATACTTTATGGGAACATTTGAATAAAAAGAAGCTCGGTGTAAAATTCAGAAGACAACATCCTCTGGCTAATTATATAGTTGATTTTTATTGTCATAAATTCGAATTAGTCATTGAAGTGGATGGAAACATACATGAAAAGGAAGAAATAAAAATGCACGACAAAGAAAGGGAAGCGCATTTGGAAGATTTGGGATTAACAATTATACGGTTTACAAACAATGAAGTCCTTTATCAGATTAATGAAGTTTTGAAAAAGATTAAATTATATATTCAATAACAATTTAAAATATACTTTCGGCGGGGGAACTTCCTTTAGGGGCCGGGGGTGAGCGTTGGCTATGAACTTATTTAACGTATATTCTTTATTCGACATCACGCCGGTAAAGGCGAAAGGCAGTTATCTCTGGGATGATAAAGGGGATCAGTATCTGGATTTGTATGGTGGACATGCGGTCATTTCTATTGGTCATACACATCCTGTTTATGTAAAAGCCATCACAGAACAGTTACAAAAGATTGGATTTTATTCCAACTCCGTTCAAAATCCTTTGCAAAAAAAGCTGGCAGAGAGATTAGGCAAATTAAGCGGCTATGTTGATTACTATTTATTTCTTTGTAATTCAGGTGCGGAGGCGAATGAGAATGCGTTAAAGCTGGCTTCCTTTGTGAATAAAAGAAAGAAGGTAATTGCATTTAATAAATCCTTCCATGGCAGGACATCAGGAGCTGTAGCTGTAACCGATAATCCAAAAATAGTTTCACCCTTCAATGCGGCGCATGAAGTCGTGTTTGTTCCTTTAAACGATG
The DNA here is from genome assembly GCA_004299085.1 of Chitinophagaceae bacterium. Taxonomy (GTDB): domain Bacteria; phylum Bacteroidota; class Bacteroidia; order Chitinophagales; family Chitinophagaceae; genus FW021-bin31. The sequence goes on from SCQV01000613.1 coordinate 2,561, forward strand.
AGGAAGCATTTGAAAAAGCTATTACTGAGGATACCGCTGCGGTAATCATTGAAGGTATTCAGGGCGTAGGAGGCATCAATTTGGTAAACGATAAATTTCTTCAGCTACTGAGAAAGAAATGTGATGAGACAGGAGCACTTCTTATTCTGGATGAAGTGCAATCCGGTTATGGGCGAAGTGGGAAATTCTTCGCTCACCAATATGCAGGTATTAAACCTGATTTAATAACGATGGCAAAAGGGATGGGGAATGGATTCCCGGTTGGCGGAGTGCTCATCAGCCCTAAAATACAACCCTGGATTGGTGAATTAGGAACTACTTTCGGCGGAAATTATTTAGCTTGCGTTGCTGCTCTTGCTGTGTTGGAGGTAATTGAGACCGAAAAGCTGATGGGAAATACCGTGAATGTCGGTAATCATCTGCTCAGGGAATTACGGGGTTTTTCTGCATTGCAAAATGTCCGGGGCAAAGGGCTGATGATAGGTTTTGATGTGCCGGATGAATTAAAAGATTTAAGAAAAAGGTTATTGCTTGAGCATAAAATATTTACCGGCGCATCAGGATCAAATACCATTCGCTTATTACCTTCTTTAGCCTTAACTAAAAGACAGTCGGATGAATTCCTGGAAGCGATGCAGGAAGTATTAGAGGGCGAGAAGGTGGGAGAATGACCGGGCTGAATGTAAACGAGCATGCAATACAATAACCTATCCATAAAGCCATATCAAACCATGAATCAATTCATTTCCGTTGAGGATGTTCCTGATATTAATCACCTGGTTGATTTAGCATTATCCTATAAGCAATTGCCTTTTAAAGATAGTTCTATAGGCCGGAATAAGACATTGGGAATGTTGTTTATGAATCCGAGCATGCGCACTCGCATCAGCACACAGATAGCAGCGAGGAATCTCGGGATGGAGGTTATTGTTTTTAATGTGGACAAAGAAGGCTGGCAGTTGGAATTCGAAGAGGGGGTTATCATGAATGGTAAATCAGCCGAACACGTGAAAGAAGCTGCAGCGGTTTTGGGGAAATATTTTGATATTTTATCTATTCGCACTTTTCCGGGATTGATAAATAAAGAAGAAGATTATAGTGAAAGGTTTATCCAACAGTTTATAAAACATGCCGGAATACCGGTCGTAAGCCTGGAGAGCGCTACTATGCATCCTTTGCAAAGCCTGGCTGATATTATTACTATCAAAGAAAATTGGGTGCTTCCTTCTCTTTCGGGAGAAGGACAGGGGATAAGGCGACCAAAGGTAGTGCTGACGTGGGCACCGCATGTAAGAGCCTTACCGCAATCGGTTCCTAATTCATTTGCACAATGGATCAACGTGTGGAATGAAACTGATTTCACAATTGTTCAACCGCAAGGGTATGAATTAGATGAGAAAATCACACAAGGAGCCACTATTATGCACGATCAGGATGAAGCATTAAAAGATGCCGATTTCGTATATGTAAAAAACTGGTCATCATATAATGATTATGGAATAGTGCTTTGCAGCGATTCTTCCTGGATGATTACAGAAAAGAAATTAGAAAAAACAAATCAAGCCAAAGTAATGCATTGCCTTCCGGTACGCAGGAATCTTGTGATTGATGATGAGGTATTGGATGGAGCGCAATCCATAGTAGTAAAAGAGGCCGGAAACAGGGTATGGGCTGCACAGGCTGTACTCAGCGAGATATTACGAACATCTGAAATCAAAAATCGCTAATCGTTAATCAATCTCTAACTATTTAATGTACGCCCCTGAATAAAGAACACAGAACAATGAATTAAGAATGTTGAAGTTGGGTTATGGAAAAATTATTCATCATAAAGATTGGCGGCAATATTATTGACAATGAAAATAATCTGATTTCATTTTTAAAAGATTTTTCCTCTATAAACGAAAAGAAGATATTAGTTCATGGTGGAGGGAAGATTGCCACGCAGATAGGAGATAAACTGGGGATTCAATCGAAATATCTGGATGGAAGAAGGATTACGGATAAAGAAACGATTGATTTGGTGACAATGGTTTATGGGGGATTGATTAATAAAAAAATAGTTACACGATTACAAGGATTGGGTTGCAATGCCATCGGGCTTACGGGTGCAGATGCAAACCTGATACCGGCTAATAAAAGGCCGGTGAAAGATATTGACTATGGATTTGTCGGGGATATTGAAACTGGAAAGCTGAAAGCTGAAAGCATCAAGCTATTGTTGGAGGATAAAATGATTCCGGTATTTGCTCCCCTGACACATGATGGCCATGGACAAATATTGAATACGAATGCAGACACCATCGCTTCGGCATTGGCGGTTTCTTTGTCCGGAGAATATGAAATAAGGCTTATTTATTGTTTTGAGAAAAAAGGTGTGCTTGAAAATGTAAAGAATGAGAACGATGTTGTACCTTTAATTAATAAGACTATTTATCAAAGGCTGACAGAAGAAAAAGCGCTTTCCGATGGCATTATACCTAAGGTTGATAACGCGTTGGATGCCATTGCGAAAGGTGTGAGGGAAGTGGTTATCGGCCATGCCGACGATTTGCTTCAAAATATTACAGACCATATAAAAGGCACCTTGATACAATAAGATATGTTGTTTAAATCAGTAAATATCCGTTTAGTCCCGCCACCCCTTGTGGGAAAATAATATTTTTTGTAAAACAGAGGGATTAAATAACGCTTCACCTTTCAGAAGCAGAAAATTTTTTACTTTTAAACAACACTCATCATGGATATTCAGGATTTATATACGGATGCTGTAGCTTTATTAAAACAGCTCATTGCTACGTCCTCTTTCAGCCAGGAAGAAGATCAAACCGCTTCTTTATTAACCAGGTTTCTGGGTACAAATCATATAGCCCATTCAAGGAGAAGAAATAATGTGTGGGCGCTCAACCAATATTTTGATCAGCAAAAGCCAACCATCCTCTTAAATTCTCATCATGACACCGTAAAGCCTAATACCGCTTATACGTTGAATCCATTCAAACCTATTGAAGAAAATGAAAAGCTCTATGGATTGGGAAGCAATGATGCGGGCGGGTGTGTAGTCAGCTTATTGGCTGCATTCAGATATTTTTATGAGAAAAAGGATTTAAAGTATAATATAGCTATTGCGATTACAGCAGAAGAAGAAATTTCAGGGAAAAATGGTATCGAAAGTATTTTATCTGAACTGCCGGACATTAATTTCGCAATTGTCGGGGAGCCTACGCTGACTGAAATGGCCATTGCAGAAAAAGGCTTAATGGTTTTGGATTGCACTGCTCATGGAAAGGCCGGGCATGCAGCCAGAGAAGAAGGCGATAATGCCATCTATAAAGCTTTAAAAGATATCGAATGGTTTCGCAATTATCAGTTCCCTAAAATTTCAGAAACATTAGGTCTTGTTAAGATGACGGTTACCGTGATTCAGGCGGGACAACAACACAATGTTGTTCCTGCTGCTTGTCAATATACGGTGGATATACGCGTAACAGATGCCTACTCGCCGGAAGAAATTTTGGATATTATTAAACAACATGTGCCGTCTGAAATAAAGCCCCGTTCATTAAGGATGCGTCCGTCATCTATTGATAAAGCTCATCCTGTTGTACAAGCAGCGATAAAATTAGGTAAACATCTTTATGGTTCTCCCACCACTTCCGATCAGGCTTTGATACCGGCGCCTTCCGTAAAGATAGGGCCTGGTGATTCAGCGCGTTCACATAGTGCAGATGAATTTATTTATTTACGGGAAATAAAAGAGGGAATAGAGACATACGTAGGATTATTAGGGGAAATAGTATAATTTTAGCATCGAATTTCATAGAAAAATGGATATTTTTAAAGCTTGTTCTTAATCATGCTAAAGGACGTTTTGTTATGAAGATCGGAATAATAAATTTCTTAAAAAGTAAATAAGGGTGGACGCTCAAATGAAAAAAGACTGGCTTGCCGAATTCATTATTGTATCAGGCCTTATTGATAGTGTTTCTCTAAGGGAAAGAGAAAGATATATGTTAAATTCCTTTTTTAGGGAAAATAAGACTTTTAAACAAATCGGGAAAGAAACCAACATATCAAGTGACAGAGTCAGGCAAATTGTTGTGAACGCCTATAGAAAGATGAGTATTAATATAAGAGAGCTGGTCGTTAAATCTCAACAACTGGAAAGGATTAAAGGGGAGAAAAAGTTAATTGAAAGGAATTTGTATAATACAAAGCTTGAGTTGCAAAAGCTCAATGGCATTGTAATAAAACAAGAGCAGTATAAAAAATCACACGGTCACCCATTTCCTGACATAGGCCTTGAACAATTGGAATTATCTACCAGGGCAGTAAAGGTGCTTGAAAAGATGAAAGTAAAATCTCTTTATGACTTATTTGCAATAGATAAATGGGATTTGGAAACTCAACGTGGCGCCGGTATGAAAACAATCAGAGAAATTAGAGAATTAGCTAAAAGGTATAAAATTGATATAAATTAATTGGAATGAAACTCTGGCAAAAGGATAAGGATTCACTTGAAACAGTACAGAAGTTTACGGTAGGTAAAGATCGTGAGATGGATATGTACTTGGCAAAATTTGATGTCTTAGGTTCACTGGCGCATATCCGTATGCTGCAATCAGTGGGCTTATTGCAAGAGAAAGAACTGGATAAGCTGACATTTGAGTTAAAAGATATTTATTATCAGATTGAGCAAGGCAATTTTAAGCTGAATGATGATGTGGAAGATATTCATTCACAGGTAGAATTTCTACTGACTGAAAAATTGGGTGACACCGGGAAAAAGATTCACAGTGGACGTTCTCGTAACGACCAGGTGCTGGTAGATATAAAACTTTTTTTACGTCATGAGTTGGAAGACGTGATTCATGAAGTAAAAAACCTGTTTGATCTGTTGATTGCGCAGAGTGAAAAATATAAAGACCAGCTTTTACCGGGTTATACACATTTACAAATTGCTATGCCTTCCTCTTTTGGGTTATGGTTTGGCGCTTATGCAGAAAGTTTGGTGGATGATGTGATTATGATGCAATCGGCCTACAAGGTCGTTAATAAGAATCCGCTTGGTTCCGCGGCCGGTTACGGTTCTTCCTTTCCTTTAAACCGTAAAATGACTACTAAGTTATTAGGGTTTGAGGATCTGAATTATAACGTGGTTTATGCACAGATGGGAAGAGGAAAAACGGAGCGGATCGTGGCACAGGGGCTGTCCAATGTGGCGGCCACGCTTGCCAAACTAGCCATGGATGCCTGCCTTTTCATGAACCAGAATTTTGGCTTTATCTCTTTTCCGGATGAGTTGACTACCGGATCATCTATCATGCCGCATAAAAAAAACCCGGATGTTTTGGAGCTGATTCGTTCACATTGTAATAAGATACAGGCATTGCCGAATGAAATCGCCATGATGACTACTAATCTTCCATCCGGTTATCATCGCGATTTGCAATTATTAAAAGAAAATCTTTTCCCTGCATTTCAAACTTTGAAAAATTGTTTGCAGATGGCAGGATTGATGCTTGGAAACATACATGTAAAAAAGAATATTCTGAAAGATGAAAAGTATCAATATCTTTTTAGTGTGGAAGAAGTAAATAAATTGGTTTTAAAAGGCATGCCGTTCAGAGACGCCTATAAAGAGGTGGGTAAAGATATTGAGAGCGGGAAATTTCATTTCTCCGGAGAATTGCACCATACGCATGAGGGAAGCATTGGCAACCTTTGTAATGATGAAATTAAAAGAATGATGGATGAGATACTGAAGCAATTTCCTTTTTCCAAAGTGAATAATGCATTGGAACAATTGGTTCAATAATGCATAGTC
>SCQV01000062.1 GCA_004299085.1 Chitinophagaceae bacterium
TTCCTACAAGTGTTAATTTTATAAGGATACTTTACTTACCTTGAATTAAGATATCCTGAAAAGGGATTTCCGCGAAAACGATTCTTGCCCGTCTATCTGCTTCATAAAGAATGCCCACATTTCCATTCCGGAGTTTTGTCAAACAGGAATAAGAAGCAGAGTAATGAGCACTTCTTTTATAAATGGATAATGTTTTCGGCCAGGTCTTGCCTTCATCATCGCTAATATGAAGAACCAGGTTGCGCCTATATTTTTTATCGTTCGGTATAGAAAATAACAGGAACAACTTTCCTTTAATATGATAATTGATCACGCTACCCTGACAGCCGGGCTCAATTAATGCTGAGTCCGTATATACTTTAGACCACGACTGACCAAGATCATCAGTAGTGGCAATCTGCCGGTAACCTTCGCCATCAGGCCTTCTCATGTTAGCTATGATGCCGCCATTCGATAAAGAAGCAACCTGGGCTTCCACATTATTATTTCCAACACCATTGCCCATTGACCATGACTTACCATGATCCTTGCTGATAATAAGTGCTGTTTGTTTCTGTTTTGGATGATTAAAGTCCCCAGAGATCGTGTACATTGGAAAAACTATCACTCCGTTTTTTGTATATAATCCCCTTCCAGGTGCATTTTGAAGCCAAAAAGGTTTTCCTCTCGTCAAATAATTCAAGTTCACTGGTTTAGACCACGTAACCCCGTCATCGCTACTTTTTATGATATGGATTCTGATAATTCTTCCCAATTGTCCTTGTGGATCCGCTATGGCATAATCATACGCAAGCCATATCACTCCGGTTTGTTTATCCACAACCATACTTGCATCAGCAGCGGCGTCATTGCCTGGGAAATTAACAATTGTCTCTTGCTTCGTCCATTTCTTGCCATTATCAAAACTTCTTCTCATCACCAGGTTAATGTTATTAGGGGCGTCACCTGGCTTATCCACACGGGCATCACATTCGGCAATCAATGTTCCCTTATTTGTCGTAACCAGCGAAGGAATGGCGTATTGGCTCACTTTATCCTGTCCACTGATAAATAAGTTAGTAGACAAAAAATGAGGATTTGCCTGAACAGAACTTTCCTTATTGCGGTTGCCGACTTCTTGTCCATAACAATAACTGAACGGAGTACTGACTGCTAATAAAAGTACAGCATAGAATAAGTTTATTGTTTTCATTTATTGGAAAATTTTGGATTAATTACAGATAAAGAGATTCACTTATCAGGCTGATGATCATTTCTATATCCGGCTCAATACTTCTGTTGCTGTTTGAATAGCTTCATCAATATCTTTCTGCGTATGTACAGCGCTAATATACCACAGACCCCGTCCTATAATCCGGACTCCTTTGTCATGCATTGCCCCCATAAATTTTCGCATCTTCACTTTATCAAAAGTCAATGTATCACGGTAATCTGTGATCTGTTTTAAATGAGTAAATGCCGTAACAAACATGGGCCCAGGTCCTTGTACGATTAAATTCTGACCTGATTCAGATGCCGCCATTCTTAACCCTTCCATTAATTTTTTGCCATAGCTAAACATACGTTCATAAGGCGATTTTGATTCAAGCTCCTGAATAGTTGCCAACGCAGCCGCTACTGTGGGATTACTGGAATTCATGGTGCCAGCATGAATAACCCTCGATTTTTCTATAACATTCATCCATTCCCGCTTACCCACAACTGCACTGATCGGATAGCCACTTGCCAACGCTTTAGCGAAAACGGCTATATCAGGTGTAATGCCAAAATACTGTTGTGCACCTCCAAGGCTTAAGCGGAAGCCTGTAATTACCTCATCAAATATCAAAGCAATATTATATTCATTACAAATTTGTCTCATACCCCGCAGGAAACCTTCTTTAGGAAGAATACAGCCATTGTTACACATTACCGGTTCAGTAATGATTGCGGCAATTTCTTTGTAGTGCTCTGCTACGGTCTTCTTTAGTATATCTGGATCATTCCAAGGAATAATGATAAAATCATCTTTTGTATGATCTGGCAATCCTTCTGTCCATGGATAAAGATTGGGGTTATCTCTGCTTCCTAAAGCCTCGACAGAAGGTGTAGATAATCCCCAACACACATTATCCAGCCACCCATGATAATGTCCTTCGAAACGCAAGAATTTCTTCCTGCCCGTTACGGCTCTAGCTACTCTAAGGGCTGTTTGTATTGCCTCCGATCCATCCAGGCAAAAACGCATTAACTCTGCAGAAGGAATGATTTGATGTAACTTCTCTGCTAATTCTACCTCTTGAATGTGTTGTCCTGCATACAACTGCCCTTGTGCTGAATATTTAGCAACGGCTTCTAAAACTTTTGGGTGGGAGTGGCCTAATATCAACGGGCCCTGGCTAAGCGTAAAATCTAAATATTCGTTTCCATCTACATCATAAATACGGCTCCCCCTCCCATGTGTATAAAATAAAGCATGCGGGTAGCCATATTTTCTAAACTCAGAAGAGACTCCCCCTGCCAGCACTTTGATAGCCCTATCAAGTAGTTTCTTGGATTCGGTATAGATTAAACTTTGTATTTGCTCCATTATAAATATGTATTACATAGAACAAATATACATATTTATTTCATAAAAAAAACTTTTTTCTGACATTAAAAAAAGTTGAGAATCCAAAAAGAAGTTAAGACTATGATCAGTTGCTTGGAGTGCAGGGGTAAAATGGGAAAATATCTACACAGTGCGGGGACCTGAATTTCGGAGTTGAATAAATACTAATCCATCAGCAAGAAAACTCAATCAATTGGCAGCGATCTTTCAATATTACAGGTTAAAAGCGGGTAAAAAGGTAGCACTGAAGATTATTAGCGGAATTGTTGATTGAACAGTTGACTTGAATAAAAATCCTGAAATTGGGAGAGTCGAAGATGCTTTAGATGATGAAGAACGTGAGTTCCGTTATTTGGCCTATTCCAATTACAAGATAATTTATTATATCAACGCATACACGAGTAGAATCGTAATAGCCCACGGTTTCGATACAAGGCAAAATCCGGATAAAATTAAAGAAATGGATTAAATCCAACAGTTCATAACAAGCAATTAAGGTAAGGTGGTGGGAGAAATCCCATAAACACAACACAGTCTGTTCAACCGCTCATTTCGCAAGCCGTTGAGCCGGTCAAGTTCTGATGGGAATAGATATCCTTCATTTAAATCTATAAACCGGGAATTCAATTCTTTTGATATTATCATTAAAGGTTTTAATAACTTTCCTATCCTATCTCTTTGAGAAAGATTAAAGTTTGATGATTCGGTGATAGCCTCCACTTGTCTCACTGATAAATAAAATAATCTTATATCAGCCATCAATCTAAAATGCTCAAACTCCTTCTGATTAATCTTTGGCTTCATTAGGCGAATTGGCTGACTTACTTCACGAAAGTCTTTTCGTATTTTACTTATATTTTCTTCATCAATGTTTTTCCCTGCCCTAATAACAACTTGGTCATGAGCCAAATAATTCCATAAAACGGCCCCATCTTCTTCAGATAGTCCAAAGTGTTTCTGACCATAATCAATTACAAATTCTTCGGGATCAATAGCGTCATCTATATTTAAAGCTTTAGAATAGGCGGCTACCAATATATTGAACCCGACAAGTGGATAAACATTTCGCACGGGAAACATTTCTAACAATGCGTCAGAGAAACCCCATTTATAATCATAAACACCGGAGGTTGACCAGGAAGTCATAACGATAGACTTGTAATCAACTTGCCGGCAATATGGAACAAACTTTTCTATGTTATCAAAATGGTATTTCCAGCCAGTCAAATAATAGTCATCTGGACCACTCCGAAGTGCTGGAGCCCCCCAAAAAGTACATCCCTTTTCCTGTAAAGCCTTGACGCTACCAAATTTATCTGCATTTGCCCCATCATAAATCCAATTGATGAATATAATCTTATCAATAGGCAGGTCAGTTACCGCCTCCGGATGCCTGAGAATCATATCCGCCCATAGCAAAGGGGTTTTACCTTTCAGAATAGCAATGTCGCAGATTTGCTTCATATACTGCGTATAGAGCTTAGACACACCGTTTTTCTTAATATAGACTTCGAATTTCTTATTCTGTAGATGCCTCGTTTCATCTCCTCCGAGATGTATATATTTTGAAGGATGTAAAGAAATTAAATCTTCCATCAGATCGTTAAAAAGTATAATGCAATTTTTATTTAGCGGATCAACCTGGGAAAGGATATTGTGCTCAATTCGTAAATCCGCATATCGTTCATGTCTGAGGATGTATTGTACATGCCCCAAATTTTCCAATAAGGGAATGACTTGGATCCCTAACTCATTACAATAGGAAATAAAATCAGTGAGTTCCTTTCTTGTATATGCGTTCGGACCTGTGATAGTAGCCTGTGTTTCATAAGGGTAAGAGGCGGCATATTCTAAAATCAAAGCGTTGATGCCTAATCCTGATAAATATTTAGCAAAATCTTTTAATGCTGGCATTGTCATTATTTCAATTCGCATATCAATATGAAACCCTCGAATTTTGAAAGAATTGCTTTCTACTTCCCCACTTCCTTTCTTTTTGGGAAAGGCCGTATATAGAGAATTAGTGGCAAGACCTATGCCCAATCCAGCGGTGGTCAGTGTTTTTAAGAATTCTGACCGACTTATATTATTACTCATAAATTCCTCCCTTTCATTTGTGTAACAATGTGCCCTCTTTTTACAAGAAAGCGATTGCAATATAGTTACTTATGTTTATTCGCAGTAAGGTTGTATGTAATAGTAGCGTATTCATATACTTATTCTGAAAGCAGTAGGCCCCAGTTTTAATTCCCATTTTTTTCGGGCATTCAGATCTCTACTTTTCTTTTTAATTATAATACTATTTTTCAAAAAGGCAGTTATATGTAACCGGTGTAATGTTATTTTTCGTATAATTGTATCATAAAAACAGGCCACTATGAAATCAATTGAACTACGCCTTCCTAAAGATTTTGATAAATCCTTCGTGGTTTTTAAAGAAACTGGCAGGTTTTTTCCAGTTCCATGGCATTATCATCCTGAGTACGAATTGGTGTTAGTGCTTAAAAGCTCAGGACGCCGTATGGTTGGAGATCACATTGGTTATTTCAAAGAAGATGACTTGGTGTTTATGGGGTCTATGCTACCTCATGTATGGGTCAATGATCCTGTTTACCTGAATGGCAAGGCAGATCATTTGGCAGATGCCGTTGTCATTCATTTCAAAGAAGATTTCCTGGGCAAAGATTTCTTTAATGCCTTGGAAATGGAGCCCATGAAACGATTGCTTCATTTATCAAAAAGGGGGATGGCTATTCAGGGAAAAACAAGGGATAAGATTAATAAAATCATGAAAAAAATGATGCCATTGAACGGTATTGAACGACTTGCGTCTCTGATGTCCATCTTTGGTATTTTATCCGTTTCTGATGAATATGAGTTATTAGCGAGTCCTGAATTTGCCAATAGTCCCGATCAAAAAGAATCTAACCGTTTGGGCGAGGTAATGGAATATATAATGCGAAACTTTGATGAAGATATTTCTTTACCCAAAGCCGCTTCCATGGCCAATATGGGATTAACTACCTTTTGTAATTTTTTTAAAGAAAATTATCGAGTAACCTTCGTGGAATACTTGAATTTAGTGAGGGTGGGACATGCCTGCAAATTGCTTTCCAAAAATGAACAAACTATTGCAGAGATTGCTTATGGTTGCGGATATAGCACTTTAGCCAACTTCAACCGGCAGTTTAAGAAGTATAAAGGAATGCCCCCCAGCGAATACAAAAGCAAATTAAATATAGGTACTGTTATGAACACTTATTTTTCTACAATCTATAGTGAATCCCGAAAATATGAAATGTAAAAAGTTTCTTAAGAACAATGAGATCATCATTTTATAAACATATAGAAAAAAGATTACACAATGGATTAATATGTCACTCATTTCCATAAATCCGGCTACTGGAAAAGTTATTAAGAATACTCTGCTCTTTCAATATCCGAATCCAGTCGGCTCATTGATAATGCGGCAAACGCATTTATTAGCTGGGGCAACACTACTTTTATAGAGAGGAATACTGTCATAATTTTATGAAATAAAAAAAAGAGTGGGAAAAGTTGATGACACGGGAAATGGGTAAGCCACCGAAGGAAGGCATTGCTGAGGTAGAAAAATGTGCATAGGTGTGGGTGAATATTATGCAGATTGTAGTGCTTCTTTTTTAGAGCCTGAGATAGCAGATACTGATGCAAAAAAGAGTTATGTCTCCCTTCAGCCGTTAGGCGCTATCCTGGCTATTATGCCATAGAATTCCCCTTTCTGGCCGGCGTTCAGCTGTGTCGCTTACCGGCAGCACAGAGGTGGGCAAACAGGTTGCCGCAAAAGCTGCAGGGTAAATTAAAAAAACAGTGTATGTAGCTTAGTCGAACTTAATAACCTGCCTTATTGTCTCACCGGCGGCTAACGTTTCTAAGCCTTTATTGATCTGCTCAAACTGAAGTTCCTGTGACAATAATTTATCCACGGGCAGCCTTCCTGATTGGTATAAAGACATATAGGCAGGGATATCCCGTGAGGGAATGCAACTTCCCAGATAAGAGCCTTTCAACGTTCGCTCTTCGCCCACCAATACCACGGGAGAGATCTCCAATCTTTTTGAAGGGTGCGGGAGCCCTGCAGTAACGGTAGTCCCACCCCGTTTTGTACAGGCAAATGCAAACTCCAACGCGGGAACGGCCCCGGCAAACTCCAATGCAATATCGGCGCCTCCTTTCGTATATTCTTCTTTTAGCTTTTCTATCGCGTTTGGTTCGGAGGGATCTATGGCTACATGTGCTCCCAGCTCCAGTGCCTTTTCCCTTTTTTGCCGATTGATATCCGCCACGATTACTTTTCCTGCACCCGATGACAAGGCGCCCAGTAAAGCTGCCAATCCTACTCCACCTAATCCAACAATCAAAACAGTTTGTCCTGCAACCATCTTTGCAGTGTTTACTACTGCCCCCACCCCTGTCAGTACAGCACATCCAAAAAGGGCAGCAATTTGATAAGGAACTGCTTGAGTAATCTTTATCAGAGAATGTTTGGATACTATAGCATATTCTGCAAATGCTGATACACCTAAATGATGGTTCAGAAAATGAAGGTCTTTATTTTTTAATCTGATCCCCCCGTTAATCAAGGTTCCTTTTGCATTGGCAGCACCACCCGGTTCACAAAGAGCAGGTTTGCCAGTCATACAAGGCATGCAATGGCCACAAGAGGGAACATAGGAAAAAATCACCCGGTCGTCGGGTTTCAAATTTGTTACTCCGGGGCCACATTCCATTACTTCCCCTGCGGCCTCATGACCTAAAACCATAGGTAAGGGCCTTGGTCTGTTGCCATCAATTACGGAAAGATCTGAATGGCACAAACCGGCTGCATGAATTTTAACTAATACTTCATCCCGTTCAGGAGTGCTCAAATCAACCTCTTCAATCCGAAGGGGATTACTCTTATCGTAGGGGCGCTGTTTCCCCATTTCATACAGAACAGCCGCTTTTATTTTCATATTCGCAACTAATTTAGCAACGAGCTAACTCATTAATTTCCCCTATTATTGAGCTGTATATCCCCCATCAATGACAACTGCCTGCCCTGTTATTCCTGATGCGTTATCTCCAGCTAAGAACAAGGCATAATTCGCAACTTCGTCAACATTAAGTAACCTTTTTTGTGGAACAAGTGGATATATCACTTCCTCTACAACTTTGTCATACGTAATATGCCTCATTTCTGCTATATCTGCTAATTGATTTCTTACAAGTGCTGTATCCACATAACCAGGACAAATAGCATTCGCTGTAATACCAAATTCAGCCCCTTCCAGAGCAGTTACTTTAGTAAGCCCGATAAGCCCATGTTTTGCGCTGTTATACGCCGCTTTACCTGGGAAACCGATAAGTCCATTAATGGAAGCCATATTAATGATTCTCCCCTTTTTTTGCTTCTTCATCATAGGAAATACATGCTTAGTTGCAATAAAAGGAGCCACTAGCATGACGGAAAGCAACAGTTTAAACTTTTCTGTAGGAAATGCCTCAATAGGTGCTATATACTGTACTCCGGCATTATTAATAACCACATCAATATGGCCGTAAAGTTTATATACTTTGTCCAATGTATCCATTAATTGTTGCTCACTTGTCACATCACAAGCCATACCTGTTACAACTAAATGGTTATTTTTTAAGGAAACGACTGCTTTGGAAATTTTTTCATTATCCATATCACTGATGACTACTGTTGCCCCCGCTTTTGCGAATTTCTCTCCCATAGCGAATCCGATTCCGCCAGCAGCACCTGTGATAAAAACTACTTTATCTTTCATAACCAGTAATTATAAAATCTAATTCACTTCTTACCATATTGTCCAGCCCCCATCCACAAAAATATTTTGTCCGGTAATATAACCCGCCGCATCAGTCAGGAGGAAAGTAACTGCTCCGGCTACTTCTTCGGGCTTGCCTACTCGCCCCATCGGAACTTTTTGCTCTAATCTGCTTACAAACGCAGCTTCTTTTTTCTGTACCGTAGGATGAGGAAAAGGCCCTGGCGAAATACAATTGCAACGAATACCTTTCTTTGCCCAATGCACTGCCAGGTATTTTGTCATCTGCACAATACCGGCTTTACCCACTCCATATTCGATAGGATTGACATTCATAGGAAGTTCATAAACCCGGGGATCGGGGGATACGGAACCGTACATACTGGAAAATAAAACGATATTCCCTCTGTCCATTTTCTCCATTTCTGTCCCTACTCTTCTTGCCAATAAAAACGTAGCGGTCAGTCCATTATGGTTCACCTCATCAAAATCTTTACCGGTCAGATATTCAAAATGTTTGTGAGTAGATCCGAAAGTTAAAATAACAAGCCCGTGAGGTACTCCTCTTTCCTTTATTTTTGAATCTACAAAGTAGTTCATTTCTTCTTCGTCGCGGACATCCAGCGTTGCAGCAGTCAGATGATCATTATTTAATGACGCTGCAAATTGTTGGGCTTGATTTTCCAAATCCACACAAAGTACCTGAGCGCCAGAATCCAATAATAGTTTTACCGTTGCCTGCCCCAAATATCCAGCTCCGCCAATAACCCAAATGTCTTTGCCTTCAAGGCTAAAAATGTCAGAAGTCATGATTTATAATTCAATACCATTTAGTTAAGCGATCTAAGAATATTGATTAACGATTTTTGATTTTAGAAGTACTGCCAGATCATAAATCTTTAATCGTTAATCAGCACTCTGAAATCAATTAATTTCAAAATATTATTAAACGATATTGATTTATAATTGACAAATAATCTACGCATTTAATCCACCGTCCATTAATATATTTTCTCCATTGATGTATTCACCTGCTTTAGAAGCCAATAATACAATTAATCCTTTAATATCATCATTATTAGCCATTCTTCGTAAGGGTACTTTTTTGCAATAATTTTCTAAAAATCGCTCCGGCTGATGATTAAACAAACCTCCGGGACTGATACAATTCACCCGGATATTTTTACCGGCATATATTCTGGCCAGATAACGCGTCAAATTGATAAGCCCCGCATTATGAAAAAAATAATCAGGAGCCGGATTTCCCATGTTTGTTCCTTCATAATTGGAAAGGTCGGGACCAAACATGCCCATCATAGAGGCGATATTAATAATGCTACCCCCCCCTGATTTTTCGATCAAGTCAATCATTTCGCGCAAAATATCCATCATTCCCGTAGCATTTGTTTCCATAGACTTTGCGAAATCTCCAATAGGTGCATTATAATCTTTCATAGGCCTGGAAACTGCATTGTTGACAAATACATCCAGTCTGCCAAATTGCGTGATAATATTATTTTTTAATGAAATAACAGACGCATGTACTCCCTGATCCACCTGTAAAGCATGCACATTGAGGTTTCTGTGATGAAACTCTTCAGCAACGTTATTTACATGGTCCATATTCCGGGAAGCAATAATCACAGTAGCACCCGCCTCTGCCAGCCCTTCAGCAATACATCTTCCATATTTACCGGCACCCCCTGTTACCAGGGAGATTTTGCCTGTTAAATCAAATAAGTCTTTTACATTCATGTTAAAAGATTGATTGTTTTACCGCCTTGTACCCGGCTCTCTTCCGCCCCGATCAATGTCCTGATAATTTGTTCCGTCTTACTGAAAGCAACACGAGGTTTACCTTCCTGAACGGAACGAATGAATTCAATGATGGTATCCCTAAAACTGGAATATGAATTTTTAATTTGGATCAACTGCCAGTTATCCTGTCCGAACAGAGATAGCTGGAAAGTGGGAGAGATATCCATGAATAAATTCAATACTACCGGCAATCCGTTTTCAAATTCGACACGTACAATGTCCTGCTTAGCCTGGCCTACGTTAATCACTTTCACCGGTTTAGGATCATCCAATATAGAGAAAATTGCCTCCAGCATGTGAACACCATATTTAATCCAATCCTTTTTCCCGACAGCAGTGATCAATTTCAGATTACCTAATGATTTTATTCCCGCTTTTGCTGAACGACATTCACTGGCATAACGCATAGAAGAGCAGGACATCACAAATCTTCCTTTGGCTATTTCATTAGAAAAATAATCAAGATCTTTTTTCGTAGCACATAAGGGCTTATCAATAAACAAGGGAATACCCGCATCTATAATAGGCTTTGCCATAGCAACATGGTTTTCCGGGTCGTCCCGGGAAAGAAGGACAGCATCCACTTTACCCATCATGTCTTTCAAACTATCCGAAATATTTTTTATTCCGGCAGTCCGCGCTATTTGCTCAGATATTTCCATGCTTTGAGACCACACATTCGTTACTTTTGCCTGGGGCAGGCCAAGTGTATCTTTATTGGCTTCCAGGTAATCTGCCACAGCAGGATATCCCATCCGTGAAATTTCTTCCCCATCAAACGCTCCATTGATAATAGCAGACCAGGAAGAAGGATGTGCATTTCCGGGACTCATTCCTATAATACCTAATTTTATCATATCGTTTTTATTTTATTATTTCTATTTTAACCAACCCATTTTATCCCAATATGGTAAATTCAAAAAGGAAGGATCCGGGTATGCCAATTTTTCTGCCTGTGCTAATTCTTTCACATTTAAATAATTTCCATCTGCCACTTCCAGTGACCTTTGCAAATATTTCATTCTATCTATTCCTACTAAGACGGATGACACCTCTTTGAAGGATAATGCAAATTTGGTTGCAAGAGCCATTAAATCAGGAATATTTTTATTTAATAGCCGGTGATAAACATTTAGGTGTTTTTCTACATCTTTTAATGCAGGATGCAAATCCCTTCCTCTGGAACTTAATATCCCTTTAAATAGAACCGATCTAACCACAAGGCCCACGCCCTTTTGTGAAGCCAGATCAAATAATTTTCCCTGTCTTTGATCCAAAAGATTAAAAGGCAGTTGGATAATATCCCAAAGACCAGTTTCTAACGCTATTTTTGTTTCTTCGAGCAGATAAGTTGAGGTACCTGTAGCACGAATGATACCGGAAGATTTAAGCTCTGAGAAAATATCTGTCACGTTAGCGTTCGCCAAGATATTGTTTCCGGAATGGTGCAACATGAAAATATCTATATAATCAGTTTGTAACTCTTTCAAACTTTCATAAAGCGAACCTTCAATGACTTTCTTAAGTTGGTTTTTATTGGACAGTATTTCTTTATCCAAAGGCAGGGGGACACATTTCGTATTTATAATTATATCCTTACGGACTTTTTTAAAGGCCTTTCCCATAATCAGTTCACTTTTCCCATACGAGCGAGCCGTATCAAAAAAGTTAATGCCCATATCTACGGCTTTGCGCAATAAGCTTACTGCATCTATCTCTGAAAGCATATCTTTTTCACTGGACACCCCTATTCCATACGGAAGCCCTATTTCCACGCCTCCGAAAGCAATTTCAGATACCTCTAATCCTGTTCTTCCTAATTTTCTTCTCTGCATCATACGAAGATCAATTTAAATAATGTCTGTCTTTTAAAAACTTTATCCACTCTGCATATCCTTTCTGAGTTAAATGCACCCCATCCCAAGTATAATCTTTTATTAAATTTCCCGATGTATCTGCAAAATGTGGATATAAATTTATAAATGTCACATCCTTTTTAGCGGCTATTTTCTTCAAGCCTGCGTTTATTTTTAAAATATCTTTCTCCCTATGGTAATAACCCGGTAACTTATGAAAAGAGGCATTGGTAGGCAACAGTGTCTGGAAAAATATCATAGTAGAGGGGGAGCCTTCGTGGATTCCGTCAATGATCCTTTCATAATTTTTCAAGATAACACTATCAGGAAT
This sequence comes from Chitinophagaceae bacterium, assembly GCA_004299085.1. GTDB lineage: Bacteria > Bacteroidota > Bacteroidia > Chitinophagales > Chitinophagaceae > FW021-bin31. Next base: position 12,409 of record SCQV01000062.1, read on the forward strand.
ATGATGGGCAATATCGTTGATCCCTATCAGGATAAATATCTTAGAAGGTTTCCCGCTCATTGCTTCTTTTAAGCGTTGTAATACGCCAAACGTAATATCCCCCGGAATGCCCTGATTCTTAATATGCCAGCTTTTAAGACGCTCTTTCCAGTCTCCCCAGAAAGTGATGCTGTTACCCAGAAACACCACATCTTTTTTACCGGGAGGAAAAGATTGAAAACGTTCAACCAGCATATTATAAACTTCAGGACGGTAAGTACTGTCCCAGGGAATTTTGCTTTGTGATAATGCATTAACTGAATGCACAAGGCAAAACGTTATACACAATAAAAATATCTTATGAAAAGCTTTAATCATCCTCTTAACTTACTGGTGAATCTTATTCCATGTATGATTTCCCATCCTTATTCGAAGATGGGTTAAAGGCCTTCAGCAGATCACGATAATAATGTTGTAAGCCCACTACATCTGCTCCCACACTCACGAACTGATAACCCATATCCAATAATTCTTTTAAATTAGCCGGCGAACCAACGGTTCCTGCAAACTTTCCATATTTTTTGGCAACCGCTGCAACCCGCATTCTCGTTTTTATTATTTCAGGATGATCCCATTGGCCAGGCGCCCCTATCCCCTGACTAAAATCACCGGGTCCGAAAAACAGCATATCAAAACCATCTAAAGCGGCAATAGCATCCAGTTCTGGAAGCGGCTCGGGGTCTTCTATTTGCAAGACAATAAACCTTTGCTCATTGGCTTGCTTTAAATAATCATTAAAATCCAAAGCTGTATAAGCACCATCCGCATTCCCTCCGTCAACCGGACGCCTTCCTACCGGATGAAACCGCGTCATGCGAACTATTGATTTCGTATCTTCCAGACTCATGATGTGTGGAACCATGATGCCTGTTGCATCCAATTCCAATGGCTTGATATAATCGCTGTATCCGCCTCTGGATACGCGTACAATCACATCAGTATCATGAGCTTTGGTGGCCCAAACGTTAGCTTCCACCACAGACCAGTCCTGCCCGATATGCTCCTGGTCAATCCATACACAATCAAACCCTGCAATAGAGGCTATTTCAGCGACTCTTGGATCTGCAAGGTTAATTTTTATGCAACTGGCAGTTTGGCCAGCTCTTAATTTTTGTAAGACTTTACTTTTTCGCATTTCCATACGGAATTATATTTAGGTTATCTCTAAAAACTACCTTCACTTTGTGTCCTTTGTGCATTCTTTGTGGACTTTGTGGTAAAAAAACATAAAAAATACCTTTTTAGAGATGCCTTTTAGTTTCTTTTCCCAATTTCAAGTATTGCATACGCAGCAGCAGCGCTTACGTCTGCATTATCTGCTTCTGCCGGAAGCGGATTTTTATTGTCCAACATAGAAATCAATACCGGCAAATCATTTTCATTTCCTTTTTCGGCAAGCGCAGCAGCCATTTCAGTCCTGATTCCTGCCTTGGGAGAATGCTGCTCCGTTAAAAGTTCCTTTTTTATTTGATTATATATTTTTGATTGAATAGAATCTTTAGGAGTCAGCATAAAAGCGGCGCTCAATAAATACACTTTGGGTGAACTATTCACCGGTTCAGACAAAGCATGGTTCACAAGCATTTTCCATTCCTCAGCATTTATCCCGCCTATATGCCTGAGTATATAGGCAGCCAATGTCGTTTGTAAAGTATCAGATTGATTTGACTGTATGACATCCAGTACTTTATGGCGGCACTCGTTCAGGGAATCTTTTCCTGAAACAGATGCTGCCCAAAGAGAATATAAAGAAAGAGATGTGCCGGAGCTTTCAATGGCCCTTCTGGTAATATCAGGATATTGAGCGGAAGGTGAGATACCCAACTTTGCCAGCGTTTCAGCAGCATTTATCCGGTCTGTTGCATGGGTGTCTGCGAAAACATTCATAATTTTCCCAATCCAGGCCGCTTTCTCCTTAGCATTGCTGTCTGCCTGGGCAAGCACCCTCCAAATTCCAATTCGATAAGGCTTGGCTGAATCAAATTGCTGTTCCTCTTTCATAAATGTTTCCCGTACACCCTCAGGATGCCCCGACCATAGTAAATATTCCGCTGCATGTACTTTTACAAATTTCGACTGTGTATTCATTACCTCCCTTAGTTTCTGAATACATTGATCCTTTAATGAATCTGAGACCATACTATTTCTTTTAGAAACCGTGTTAAAACCTGTCAAAAGATAAACAAAGTAAAAGCCAATAAGGACTAATATATGATTATATTTTGCCATTGTTCTTAATTATTTTTCACGTTTGGATCAGTTTTTACCAAATATAAAAGTAATGCAGCAATTAGCAAGAGAATAGCAGAAAACCGGAACACGTTCCCCATATTGAAGTGATCGTCCCGTAATATACCACCAATGTATATACCTATTCCGCCTATCACGGTGGCAAAAAAATTCAGGATGCCATATCCTGTTGCGCGATACTTTGGATCTGCTACCATGCACAAAACCGGCATCAAATTGGCATCGCTGCAAGTGCGCATCATTGAATATACCACAAAAAGTATAATAGCCAAAAACAGCACGGAAGTGCTGCCTGCTATGAAAATACCAACGGCTGCTATGCATAGTGCTATAGCCGGAAGTAATATTCTTCCTCTCGGATTGGTTTTGCTCCAGCGATCTGATAAATGTCCTCCTACAAGTAAACCGATAATGGCTGCCGGATAAAGATAGGCAGTAGCATATAAGCCCGCCTTTCCCTGTGACAGATTAAAATGGGCATGATAATAAGTAGGCAGCCATCCCATGATCATCCAGCTGACAACCCCTAACAATCCCCAAAAAATAAATATTAGAATAAAAGATTTATTACTGAATAATCCACCAAATCCTTTAAATAAATCCACCTTACTTTCTTTATTCTCAACAGGGATGATTTTTTTATCCTCCGGCACATCATGCAGTGTAAAAGCAAGTATTATAAAATAAATCACTCCTATAATACCGAAAATATGAAATGCAAGATTCCAACTATGATTTTCGGCAATCCACCCTCCTAGGAAGCCCAGGCTGGAACCAACCATCATACCTACAATATTGATCGCCGTAGCAAGCGAACGGGTTGATCCCCTATGATAATCCATGATGAGCGCGAGGGATGCTGGAATATAGGCGGCTTCGCTAATACCCATTAACGCTCTGGTGACCAGTAACTGTCCAAAAGTCGTGGCAAATCCTGTAAGCGAAGTGACTACCGACCACACAATCAGGCTCCCAATAATTACTTTGCTACGATTGTACCGGTCGGCAAGGAAGCCGGCTAACGGGCTTAATATTCCATAGACCCACAAAAAAACAGAAGTCAGCAGGCCAAATTGCGTGTCTGTCATAGGTATGGCGTGTACAATAGATCCATGCATGGTAACAATCGTTGTACGATCCAGATAATTTAGGGTACCCACGAAAAAAAGTAAAGCGACTACCACCCACGCACCGGGGAGCCTGTCTTTCTTAATGGATTGTTTTGATGAACTATAGATTGTTGAAGTCGTTGACATGCTTTTTCATCTGATTTTTTATTTACCATATTTTAGATGGCACCTTATAAGGGTATCAATTCATAACCAAAATAATACTATCTTTTATTACTCCAATTTATAATAAATAGTTCTCTTTAAAATAAAAAGGCTGCTTATTGGGCAGGTTCTTACCCCTTAACCCGGGATCGATGTCACTGAAGGAACATTCTCAATCAGTTTAATTCCTCTAACAGTCTTTAAAAATGAATCAGGTGTTACAGATATCGAATCTATCCCTTCCTGAACAAGGAACTGGGCAAAATCTGAAAAATCAGATGGACCCTGTCCACATATTCCAATTTTAACGTTATTCTTTTTCGCTGTTTTAATAAGGTTTGAGATCATCTTTTTTACTGCCGGGTTTCTTTCATCATATAGGTGAGCTACCAGGGAGGAATCTCTGTCAATTCCCAAGGTCAATTGTGTCAAATCATTAGACCCTATCGAAAACCCATCAATATGCCTGGCAAATTCATCGGCTAAAATTATATTGGAAGGGATTTCTGCCATTAAATATATCTCAAGACCTCGTTCGCCCCTTTTCAACCCAAATTCTTCCATAACTTCTTTTACTTTAATCAATTCTTCTACCGTACGACAAAAAGGAATCATGACAATTACATTGTCTAGCCCCATCTTTTCCCTTACGATTTTAATGGCTTTGCATTCCATCCCGAAAGCATCTTTGTAAGTATCTTTGTAATACCTTGAAGCGCCTCTCCATCCAATCATTGGGTTTTCCTCTTTGGGTTCAAAGTGACTACCGCCCAACAAATTGGAATATTCATTGCTTTTGAAATCACTGAAGCGTACTATCACTTTATTAGGGTAGAAAGCGCTTGCAATTTTAGCAACGCCCTGGGATAATTTTTGAATAAAAAAATCTTCTTCACTTGTGAATCCCGCAATTCGGAACTCAATCTCCCTCGTCAGCTCCCGGTCATTCATTTCTCTATGCCGCAATAATGCCAAAGGATGAATCTGGATATAATTATTCATAATGAATTCTTCCCTGGCAAGGCCCACCCCTTTACAAGGTAGATGAGAGAATTTGAAACATTGAGAGGGAGACGCCACATTTAAAAGGACCGGAGTTTGTATTGCTGGCAATTCACTCAAATCATATTCCTCTTTAATGAAATTAATATTCCCGTTATAGACAACCCCTTCTTCTCCCTCAGCACAACTGACAGTAATATTTTGTTTCTCTTGTAACAGTTCAGTAGCATTACTACAACCCACTATGGCAGGGACTCCCAATTCCCGGGCGACTATAGCAGCATGGCAAGTGCGGCCTCCTTTATTAGTAATAATGGCCGAAGCAATTTTCATGATGGGTTCCCAATCCGGATCAGTCATATCCGTCACTAAAACATCTCCCGCATTAAACTCTTTTCCTTCGATAACCCGCTTATCAAGGGAATATAATATGTTTACATGGCCGCATGCAATTTTATTACCTACTGCAATGCCCTTTAAAATGATTTTATTACCCCTGTTCTGATCTTCCATTTTGTACTCGATAATTTTGTCAATATCCTTTCTGGAATGAATGGTCTCGGGCCTTGCCTGTACTATAAAAAGCTTATTGCTTAATCCATCTATGGCCCATTCAACATCCATAGGTGTCCACTGCCCTTTTAGTTTTGTATAATAGTCTTCAATAAGTATTACCCAATTGGCAAGCTGAATAATTTGAGCATCCGAAAGACAGAACCTGCCCTGGGCTCCCTTTTCAGTAGGAATAATCCTAACCCGCTCGTCGGTTTTATCTCCATAAACCATCATCTTATCTTTTGCCCCCAATTTTTTTTCTATTATTGGTACGAAGTTTTCCTTAAGAGTAGGCTTAAAGACAATAAATTCATCGGGAGAAACGGCGCCCTGAACGATCATTTCTCCCAATCCATAACTTCCGTTAATAACAACCACCTCTTTAAATCCACTTTCAGGATCCAAACTGAACGCAACGCCGGATGCTCCAAGGTCACTTCGAACCATTTTTTGAATACAAACACTTAATCCAATACTAAAATGATCATAGCCAAAGGTATGCCTGTAGCTAATCGCTCTGTCGGTAAATAAAGAGGCAAAACAATTCCGTACGGAATCCATTAAAGTTGCCGGGCCATGAATGTTCAAATAGGTCTCCTGCTGTCCCGCGAAAGAAGCATCCGGGAGATCTTCTGCAGTAGCAGAGGATCGCACGGCCACGTCTGTATAAAGCTGATTATAATTTTTTGATAAGCTGGTATATGCCTCAATAATGATTTCACTCATCTCTTTCGGGAAACGGCCATTTTGTAATAGAAGACGCGCCTGTTGGCCTTTACGCCTTAATGATTCAATATTATTGAAGTCAATGGTTTGAATGATATTTGCAATTTCTTTTTCAAAGTTGTTAAAACGAAGAAATTCCCTATATGCCTCTGATGTAATAACAAAGCCATCAGGAATATCCACCCCTGAATGAGTTAGGTGCTGGATCATTTCTCCTAAGGACGCATTTTTGCCTCCAACAATCTCGATATCGTTAATACCAACTTTACTCAGGGGAAGAATTAACCTATTACTCATTTCAAAATCAGATAAGCTGTTATAAAAGAACAAAGCTATCATACTATTCAAATCTGATTAACGATTATTATATAAGTTTATGAAATTATTTTTCATTTGATATGCTTTATATAAGATGTTATTGTATTTATTAACCATTTATTCAAAGTTGATCCTCTCCATCATAATCCTGCTAAAATTATTTTTTAAATTCATCCGATTATTTTTCATGTGATGAATTAACATATTTATTTTCCATAGCTTGCAATCCATATCTGAATATGCAACCTCTAAAAAGTAACGAAATATTTGGTAGCTGGTGTACACTTTTATTACCCATAAACCCAGACAACTCGATTAACTTCTCAAAGCTTGAGTTAGAGATAGATGCCCTTATTTCGATGAAGGTTAACGGCATTTATTCTAACGGAACTGCCGGAGAATTTGATCTCCAGACAGAAGAAGAATTTGATAGAATCCAAGCTATTTTAGCTAAAAAATGCGAGGTGGCAGGAGTTCCTTTCCAGATCGGATGCAGTCATACCAGTCCGATTATTTCGTTGGAAAGAGTTAAAAGGTCTGCGCCACTGAAGCCGGGTGCAATTCAGGTAATTCTTCCTGACTGGTATCCACCTAACATGTATGAAATTATACAATATCTGAAAAGAATGGCAGAGGCCGCATCTCCTGTTGGATTAGTTATTTATAATCCTCCCCACGCCAAGAAGATTTTACTGCCAGAAGATTATATGCAAATTATAAACGCCGGTATTCCACTTTTGGGTTGTAAAGTGGCTGGCGGAGATGAAGTATGGTATGCTAAAATGAAAAGATTAGTTCCAGGTCTGTCGTTGTTTGTCGCCGGGCATACTTTGGCAACAGGTTTCAAACTGGGGGCTCATGGATCGTATTCTAACGTAGCGTGTTTGAACCCACAAATAGCTCAGCAATGGTATGAGAGGATGAAATACGACATTGAAAACGCTCTAAAATTAGAAAAAAGGATACAGGCGTTTATTCACCATGAAATCCTTCCCTTTATCACAGAAAGGAAAATCTCTTCTCAGGCTGTTGATAAATTTCTATCTGCACTAGGAGGCTGGACAGACATTGGGACACGAGTCCGTTGGCCTTATCAGGGCATTAATGAAAGCGAAATTATTCCGGTACAAAAACGATGCAGGAAAACATTACCTGAATTTTTTAGTTGAGAAAACGCTTCATGCTGCGTTATAAATACCCAGACGCCTTTGGTTACCAATCTTTCCTGTGAGAATATGGCAATGGGTTAAAGCTTATTCCGCCTTTGACCTTGTTATAAAAATATCCAAATTGTTTTTTGTCCACAAACTTTTTCAGATAATTTTAGTTTGTCTTTTTATTTGTGTCTGTGGCCGGGGAAATTGGCTTAAGATCAACATGAATAAACCTACCCCATATTGCTTTTTCATTAGCACCCTTTGACCAATCTGCTCCCTGATCGGCAATTAAAAGCAACTTATTCCGCTTGACTTCGACTATTCCCGTATATCCTGTGGTTACCCCTTCATAGGTATTCAAATGAACATCCCATTTATAACCGCAACCATCCGTTGAAAAAGCCATTTTATCTCCCGGCCTGCCATAAGAAAGTGCTAATACGCCACTTTTCATTAACAGTAAATTTGGATCAACACTCTCCGAAACAGAATCCGGAAGGCCCGGCAGGGGAACTGGTTTAGTCCATGTCAGCCCATTATCGTAAGAGCGGGACTGAAACAAAGGTAAGTAACTGCCCATCCGCATTATACAGAGAATGGAACCATCCCGTACCCTGGTAAAATTGGGTTCACAATAACCCTGTGGGTTTTTAAGTCCCCGATCCGGAATACCCGATGCAACAGTTGCTATAATATTCCAAGTCTTACAGTTATCAATAGACTTTACCCAAACAACCCGATACTTCTTGTCACCTTCCAATTGGCCATACATAACCCCCTGGATAGAGCCATCTTTCATTACCATCATACCACGATGAAAAAGCATGCTGCCCCAAATTCCTTTAGTTGTGGTGAATGGATGGCCTTCAAGGGCATTAACCGTACCTTCACGTCTTTGCCATGTATTTCCTTTATCAACGGAAGTCCAATAAACCATCTTTTCTTTTAAGGGGGATTCAGGATAGGTAAAATATACTACCCCATATAAAATATGGTCTTTTTGAAACATGGAAGTCAGATAAAAATCTTCATTAGTTATTTTCTTGTCCCATGTTTTTCCATTATTGCGGGAGATCATCATAGCATCAACCGGGGAGGCAACCACAGCATCAGAATGTTCACTGTATGATATAAATATATTCTTGCCAAATTTATAAACAAAGGGGAACTGACGTTCCTTGCCATCTTTGGAGATATCAATCGTAAAGCGGGGGCCTAATACGATTTTACTATTTTGGACATCTGCCATGTTCTTTGCCGCACTTCCTTGATTATTAGAATTATTCTGTGCATAGGCCGATATAGCAAGTAAGGAGATTGCTATATAAATTACAAAAGATTTAATATTCATTTCTTTTTGTTTATAATTGGTACACCATTCCTTTTCATCAAAAAATAATACATCAAGTTTATATTCCAGATAAAAAGAATCGGGAAAAACTATTACTTAAGTTTGAAGGTTACAACGTGAGCCAACGAAACAACCATATGCTGGTCATTGTCCTCATCATTTTGGCCTAAAGGTATTCGAAGATCACGAATCCAGGCAACGATACGAGTTTGAATACGAGCATCCACCACCATGCCTGTACTTTGATCAACCCACTGTTCTCGCTCGAACAAAAGCTTGCCTCCATGCTTAGAAAAGAATTCGTAATTGGAGCCATTAACGAGACGAGTTTCTTCTTCGGGTAATAAATCTTTAATTGTGACACCCAGCTTATCAAGCCAAAAATCGCCTGAAGCTCGTAATAGCCTACAATGGTGTCCTCTAAATACCGTATCACCTACATAAGTTTTTTCCATTGGCACCTTTCTTATTGGAGCCAGGTCAGAACCCCGAAGAATAGGAATGCGTAATGTTTCAATTGTTTTCCAATGATCACCTGGACGGATGCCATCCACAGGTAACAAGGCTGCAATTACTGGCACATCCGGTGCTAGCCATTTAGCCCTTTCGCCTGTAGCATAAAGATGACTAACTTTTCCTTGACGACTTACCACGAACTTTATGTTTTGTGAGGTATCATTGTGGTGTGTTGAGCCAAACTGCCACTTAAAGTCTTGAATCTTTGCTTCCACCTTATGAGCATCTTCCTCATTTTTCCCTTTTACGGCTAAGTTCAAATTTGCCGTTGCTTTATAATAGGGCAGGGTATTATATTTTGATGGATAAAAGGGTTTATAATGTGGTTTCGAAATTTTAGATAATGAATTCTCTATTGGTATATCCTGTACTCCAACCTCAGTTATCTCATAATTCCAAGATTTGCCAACAGACAACTGAGGTGGCTTCACCCCTCTGTCTGGTTTAAGATATTGAAACAATTGAACAAGAACTCGCTGGTTGTTATCCCACGGCCGGGATATATTTCCTGTCCAAGTACCCGTATCTCCACATAAGATAACCTTTCCTTTTCCATATCGAACCATCACTATGCCAGGTCCTTTCACATGGGCATCGGAGTAACCTGGATCAGAATATACATTCATAAGTACTTCAGGGTGTATTGCAGCCGGTAAAATCTTTAAAGTACACCCGCCCCCATAGTGAAAAACAGGTACATCATAAAAATACGGCGCCTCATCGCCGACTTGAATGTCGGAAGCATGAGTATTGTCGTTATTCCAATCAAGCCCAAACCCCCTCATCAGCTTACGTATTTGGATTTCTTCAAAACTTTCAGACAAATTATCACCTCCATTGATAGTTACCATCAGACTACCTCCATCTTTGACGAAACGACGAAGGACATCAATTTCGTTATCACTAATAATTTTCGCCGATGGAATAATTTTCGGGTTATCCGGATTTATCATTATCACAGCATCCGTATGAGAAAGCGATGACTCAGAAAATGGAACTTCAGTCATTGAAATGGCAAACTCTTTGGATAATGCTATAAAGACCGGATCGAAAGAATTAGTATGGACAAAATCATTCCACGCATAGCGACCAGAATTATTTTTCCATCCTCCTGTAACCATATCAAGGTCGCCTATTTTGAGAGTAGGTTTATGATGGTGATAATAATCAAAAAGCAAGCGGATAGCTGGAGCGCATCCAGGGCTATATAGATTTGGCGCTAATAAAGTAGTATCCTGGTTTTGTGAGCTAATTTCAGAGCTTTTCAGTATATTCTGGCTTTCCACCTGGCTTACACAAAAAAGACATACCAAAAAGATAAAACATCCGGATTTAATTCTTGTGTTGATATTCATAATTAAAGGATCAGAAATTATCAATAGAAACAATTACACTAGCTTTCGTTATACGTGTCTAATCATGAGGGTGTTTTGGTCAACCGTTTATTGGTTGGGGGTAACCTCGACTTCGCGTACTTTAATAGCTTTTCTAATTGCACCTTTCTTATTCTGATATTCAAAATCAGAGTATATAATAAGAAAGCTATTTTTACCTGTAGCCAGCAGTCCTGTATAACCACAAGAAACTGCCCCTTCGCCCTCCTTATATGGTAACATCTCAAACGGGTCTGTCCATTCATCTCCTTTCCCATCAAGGCTAAAGCGTAATTGGACCCCTGGCCGGCCAGAAGAAAGTACTATAACTCCATTGCCTAATTGTAAAAGACGAGGTAATACTCCATTTGAGGTAAAAGGTTTGGGCACACTCCAAGAAACGCCTTCATCTTTTGAGTAACTGAGGTACATGGGACTATTTCCAAATCCATCAGTGGTTCGCATCACACATAGAAAAATTCCATTAGAAAGAATGATGAATGCAGGTTCCGTATAACCAAGGTTTATTCGCTTATTTCCATTTGAATCTACGCTTAAATCTGGTGTGTAAGGAATCCTTCCTTGGACATTCCAAGTATGGCCATCATCCGTTGAACGATAGAAAAATACTCCGGACGGGGTAACCTCATTATAATCTCCCATCTTAAAGCCTGGATAAATCCCCGTAATGATAGATCTATCCGGGGCTACCTGCATATCCCCCCACCAAACTACTGGAAACAGGCCCGATTCACTATAACGAACTGCCATAGAGTCATTGAGGGTAGCATGTTCAGAAATCCATTTTGTCTCTCCTTTAGGCAAACGTTGAATGTAAACGCCTTGAAGACTTGCAGGTAATTGATTAATCCGATAAAAAGTAAACTTTCTTCTACCAACTTCTTTTGAAATCGGACTCGGAAGATGAAGTGAATCTACTTTGAGAGCCGAAGGAGTAAATATCTTAATTCGATCTCCATCTGGTAAAATTAACCCTCCTCCGATAGGAATGTCTCCTTCAGTGGGAGTCCAAGACTTGCCCCCATCTTTAGAAACAGCATAACCTCGCCCTCCATGCCCATAACTCTCTACTGCATCAGCAGCCATATTCCATGTTGCTACTAATGTATTATCCACACTACGATAGATAGTTGGGAATTGAAAATATCCCCATTTTTCTGGTTTAGAAGCTACGCTTACAACAACCGGATCATATAGCTTTACTTTCAGGATATGCTTATCCTGCCTTAAATAATCAACCACGACTCCGTTATATGCAGGAATTCCAGGAGTCACGCTATTTGATGCATCCAATCCTTTTTCATTCCATTGCAAAGTCGTAAATCCTCTGTGTGAAAGTATATTGCACCCTAATGAGAAGATGCATATTAATATAATAAGCCTTTTCATTTTAAAATAATTTATGAGCTAGTCTAATATAAATACTTATACTTTTTAGTGCATGCATAGATTAAATATTTACCATCCGGGGTTTTGTGTAACTTTCGGTTCTAAGCTTAAAACTGTTTGAGGTATGGGCCATAACAATAAATAGTTCTGTCCTTGTTTACCCTGGAGAGAAGGATTAAGCTCAAATACCTTTCCAAACCGAATCAAATCCCACCATCTTTTTCCTTCACATGTTAACTCAAGTAACCTCTCTCTAAGAATTAGTGAGTCATTATATTCCTGATTGCCACTTACAAAAACATGGTTGGGATAATTGCTTCCATAAGCTCTTTCCCTTACCATATTTATCTCAGCAGAAGGATCCATTCCCAGTGCGTTTTCGGCTTCAGCTTTCATCAAAAGAACATCTGCATACCGGTATAAGACAATATCACTAGTAAAATACCTCACACCATTAATTACTGTACCTCGTCCCTTTTCAACCACTGGAGGGAAATATGAAGTATAGGGTATCGTTTCAAATGTGGCGTTTTTTCTAGAATCATCCAACGAAAATTGATCACGTACAAACTGCGCAATAGTCCACACCACTCCACCAGCGGTTTGGCCGATTATTTCATTCGTTGACGAATCCACGGTAGTTGAAGTCGGTCCAGAGTACATGTTATAAAAATAGTTATTAGCATCTCCAGGCTCTTGTGCTACGTAATTTACTGCCATTATTACCTCCTTATTTCCCTTATTGGCATATTTAAATAGATCAGCATAATTTGCTAATAATGAAACATCAGCCTGACCCACCTCATTACAAGCGGTCAAAGCAGTATCTAAATCAGTTTTGCCGCCATTTAGAAGTTTGCCTGTCCATAAATACACATCCGCCTGTAAGGCTTCAGCCCCTGGTTTTGACCATTTATTCCTCCCTTGAGGAAAAGTATTATCGGGGAATAAGCCAATGGCTTCTCTTAAATCACTTTTAATCAATTGAAAAACATCTGCTGGTGATGATCCCGCTACCTCAGTCATTTGAGAACTATATCCTTCGATAGGTTCAGTTCGAAGTGGAACTCCGCCCCAAGTCCTGACTAAGACATAATAAACGAATGCTCTCATTGTATAGGCCTGCGCCAAAATATCGTCTTTTTCCGTATTTGATGTAAAAGATATCTTAGGTACATATTTAATTATTAGATTAGCTGCATTAATACAGGTGTACAATCCTATCCATGAAGGCCCAGCGTTGGTAGAATTAAGCGTATTATTATAATAAAAATCATAATCAAGCGTTCCACTAGTTTTACCCCATTCCATATCGCCACTCCGGGCTTCCCCCCATATAAATAGATTCAAATCAGCCTGATTTCTAAGATACATATACATGCCATTAAGTGCGCCAATTGCATCATTTGGAGTTTTCCAAAATGAATTTGTCGTAATAACACTTGTGGGCTGTACATTTAGCGTTTTTGTACAGGAGCCTGCCGTTATGAACAATACGGCCATTACCCAAAAAGATATAATCCTATATGTTGATTTCATGGTTTATAGATTTTATTTAGAATGAGATAGAAGCGCCAATTGTTAAATTCCGTGGCATGGGATACCTTCCCACATCTACCCCCCCCCCTTCGGGGTTCATGCCATCATATTTTGTTAAATAATAAAGATTACTTCCGGTTATACTAAATTCTAAATCTTTTACTGCAGATTTTTTTAAGGCATGAAGTGGTACATTATAATTTAGCGTAACCTCGCGAATGCAAAGAAAATTACCTGATTCATAAAACATCGAATTCGTAGTTTGATTATTATAATTCTGAGAACCCCTCCAATAACTATAATTCGCAGTCCCGGAAACATACTGAGGGTATTCCGCCTCATCTCCTTGTTTATGCCATCCTTTTGTTACCATGTCTTCCGGGAAATTATTATTAGACCAATTCCCACTCAAAAATATTTTTGCCTGATTATAAATAGTGTACCCTGTCATGTAATCAATTCGGATAAGAAAACTGAAATTCTTATAACCAAAAATATTTGTCATCCCACCGGTCCATACAGGGTATGGCTGACCCATATAATAAAGGTCCCGCGTATCAATGGTGTCATTACCATCTTTATCAGCATAATCTACATCCCCCCCGTATTTCGTCTTATCAGCGAAAGGCATGGTCATATCTATAGGTGCAGTAGATGCTGCTTTATCAGTAGAGTATATTCCAATTTGTTTCCACGCAAACATAGCACCTAAGGATCCACCCTCCTGTAACCCTCCTTCCCAATCATACTTTTTAGTTTTCAAATCATACACATAAAACCCCCCAATACGATTATTCTGAGTTCCGTTGTTTGGTAGTTTTAATATTTTGCTTTTAGTTTTCGCAGCATTAAAAGAGATGTTCCATTGGAACTTTGAAGAGGCGGGAAATACTTGGAAATCGACAGCTAATTCTATCCCTCTGTTTCCTAAGCTTCCTAAATTTGTAAAAATCCCAGTAAAGCCGGTAGAAGGTGGTAAACTGAGCGTAGTTAATAGATTATTAGTTATTCTATGGTAATAATCAAAGGCTAAATTCCCTCGGTCTCCGGCAAACCCAATGTCGGCGCCCAAATCTAAAGTCTTAGATCGTTCCCACTCGAGGTTAGGATTTGCTATTATTGAATTCACAATGGCAGAAGAACCTGCATAGAAGGAGCCCACACTGTATGCTCCTTCCGATTGAAAGTCACTTAATCCACTAATATTTCCTGTAGCACCATAACTTGCCCTTAATTTTAAATTAAATAGGTCTTTAAGAGGGGACCAGAAATTTTCTTTGTCTAATCTCCAGCCAAGAGAAACCCCGGGGAAAAAGCCCCATTTATGGTTAGCCCCAAGATTAGAAGCGCCATCAAATCTTCCGGTAAGAGAGAGGAGATATTTCTGTTGGTAGTTATAGTTAATTCTTGAAAAATATCCAAGGAGTTTTTGGCCACTTTGGCTTCCACTCACATTGGTGGGTGTAGAAGAAGCATTCAAAGTGGGGATTAAGTCGGTGGCAGCCCCATTTCCAGCAGCACTAAGACTAAAATCCTGTATTCCTATGTAAGAAAAACCAATCATCCAATCTAAACTATGATCCGTTGCGAGAACTTTCTTATAATCAAGTATTGCATTAGTTTGATATTGGGTTTGCTTAGAATAAGAAGAAGATGCACTTCGAGTAGTATTGAGGTTATTGACGCCATTTAAGAAAGAAGGTGTAAAAGCGTAACCATCGCTGGTTACTTTATATAAGAAAGCCTGCGGCTCAAATGAAAGCCCCGGTAGAATTTCCCATTTCCCCCCTATGGATAACGTTAAATGGTCGTCACTGTTTTGGTTTTCATCTTTATTGAGGAAATAAGCCGGATTCCCCAGGCTTTGGTTAATCCCCGGAGCCAATGTTCCATCTTGAAATGTATATTTCGCGGTGGGTGGCATTCCAACTGAACGAAAGAACACGTTTGTGACGTTATATACTTGGTTATCACTAGAGGTTGAGTACATTGCTTCACTAAATAGACTCAGGTTATCTAGAACTTGAAGATTCCCCCCTACATCGAAACTCAATTGATTGTATTTGGTGGTTATCGCTGTTCCCTCATCAAACATGTACCCTGCACTCGCGTGGAATGTAGCTTTTTGAGTTCCTCCCTCCACCGATAAATGATGATTGTTCGATATCCCGGTATGAAATAAAACATCCTGCCAATTAGTTCCCTTGTATATAATTGTTTTAGATGGGTCTATAGGATCTGGCATACTCTGCCAGCCTTGTTTCAATAAATATTTATTATCAGGTGTCATATATTGAGTAGTAAAAGCAGTATTCTCTGTCAAATCATTACCAGTACCCCAACCAGAGGGATTTGTCAGGGCAGTAAGCGCACCTGGAATTTTTCGTTCCGCAGCCAACTGACCTAATCTGCCATAATATATATAATCATGCGCATTCGCCATATCATATTCTTTGCCTACCTGGGAGAAGGTTATGCTAGAGTTATATGTTATACGAGTTTGCCCTATCTTACCTTTCTTCAAAGTTATAAGCACTACCCCATTGGAGCCCCTGGCGCCATATATAGCAGTAGAACCAGCATCCTTGAGCACCTGTACTGAGGCTATATCTCCAGCATTAACGCCGTTAAGATCAGAACGAATGACACCATCAACAACGTATAATGGGGATGACCCATTAGGATTATTTATAGAAGTTCCGCCCCTAATAATAATTTGAGCGGCTACCCCCGGCTGACCCGAAGTACTTTGTACTCTTGCCCCTGGTATAGTACCCTCTAAAGCATGCGTAATGTTGGCATAAGGCGTATGCTTCAATACCGTATTATCTAACTTTGAAATAGATGTCGTAACATCCGCTTTTGACTGGGAACCATAGCCAATCACGACGACGCTATTTAGTTTAGCGGCATTAGGTAGTAGCCTTACGTTAATAATATTCTTATTATTAATGGGTATTTTTTGGCTTTCAAAACCAATATAAGAAAATGCAATAGTGTCGCTCCTGTTTGGAATAACTAATGAGTAACTTCCCTTCACATCCGTAGTAGTACCCACAGTTGTCCCTTCAATAAATACCGTAACACCGGTCAATGGATTGCCTTCTTCATTGGTAACTCTTCCATTAACATGTTTCACTGTTTGAGAAGTTGCAATTAAGCTACCTGACAATGCGAATGCGAGTAAAAAGGCTCGATGAAATAATCTCCTCAATAGTATAAATTTGTAGCACATTGTAAAATAATTTATTTGATTAATTAGTCATTGATTTCTTTAAGACAAAAGTATTCTTCCCATCCATTATGCTATTATACTTTTATTTATATTTATCATCTTATCTTTTAAAAAAACTTATAATAGTAAGTTCCCTTAAAGTTATCATGCTACTATTTGACTATATCTATCAACAGAGATTGTTGATATGCTTTTTTCCTTTCAGCATCTTCCTTTGCCGATTCTCCGAAATAAATAAAGCCTAACGCCTTGCGTGTTCTATTTTTGCTCGTATTACCATCGGCTCTGTGGATAGTCATAGAATGGTGGATCAGAAGATCTCCTGGTCCGGTGTGAAATAAAATCTCATTTTCTTTACTTTCTTTTTCTCCGTAATCCGCAATGGCCTGGGAGAAACCAGAAGTTTGGGTTTTGCCGTGTGCCCTTATGCCAAGTAAATGCGAGCCCCTTATATAACGGACACACCCGTTTTCTTCATCTACGTCCTCCAGCCCCAGCCACATCGTGAGCGCCTGAGGTGGATTGAGCATGAAATAAAAATTATCCTGGTGTGGAGGAGTCGGCCTGCCAATTTTCGATGGCTTATTAAAATACTCGATTGTTTTTCCTATGGCTTTTTCTCCAAGCAGGGTTTCTGCCATATTTTCAAACTTGCTATTGGTAAGCATTGCGGCAAAGAAGGGGTCATAATCCTGTAAATCTTGTAATTGTTTAAGCGTGTTAGGATCGTTTTTATCTTCATAAAAGATATGATGAGGAGCTATCTTTGACAAACCATTGTAAATTAAATCATCTAGTTTTGCTTTTACTGCCTTTATTTCTTCGTGGTTCAGAAAGCCGGGAATAAAGATGAAACCATCCAGATCAAAAGACTTCTTCAAAGATGTATTCGTATTTACAGGCATAATCTTATACATTAAGAGATGGACAAATGTATTCTGGAAATTTTCACAGGTATGCTACTTTTTTATTCACTTCTGATATTATTTTTTAACCAGATTGATCAATTGATGCAGCTTATCCCGGATAATCTTTTCCGCATTTATCTCAAGAAAGCTACTCCTGCATCGCCAGGTTTCATAACCTCCTAAATCAAATTCATGGGCAGGCGGCACATAACCTGTATAACCATTGGCCAGGCAAACGGTAAAATAATTTTTTGTCTTACCGTTTTCTTTTAACCACAAGCCGGTTTTAGCAAAGAACTCTCCGCCTAATCCGCCAATCATTCCTATACCGACCTTAATCACCTGTAAGGGGAATAAAACTGCATCCGGATATTCACTTAGCAAAACCTGCTCTCTGGCATAAATCCTTTTTAAGTTATCATCATTCCCGGTATGTGAAACTTCTTTCATGGAAAGATGGTCATAACGTGTTTCCATCACAACTCTCTCCGCCGCTTTTAATTCAATAGATGAAGGCTTTCTAACTTTAACAGGAATTTCTTCATATAAAGAAGATAATGTAGGGTTGTCGTCCCAGGTGAGCCCACGTAGAGAATTAAAAGTTCTTTCAGCGATATCCTTGCCAATGAAAGCACTTTTTGTAAAATATCCTTTTGGATAACGATCCGGTTGGAGAAGATCAACAATATTAGCATCCCCGCTGGTTCCATTGCTCATGATAGCTACAAAATTATCCGAGACCCGAAGCAGGGATTTTAGTTGTTTTGCAAATACGCCAAAGTAATCAGAGGTTATGGTACCGTTTTCCCAATCGCCCACATAATGCATGGAATAATTCGCCAATAGTCCAATCCACTGATTATCCTGTCCCTGCAAGGCAAGATAGCTCACTTCAGGATCTGTTACGTTCTCCCTTTTCACAATCCTATCCTCACCCCCAAAAGGATTAGTTTTTATTTTATCCAATTTGCCTGTAACCGGGTTATAAGCCTCATACCCTTCTTGCATAAAATAGCGGCGACAAACCACATGTTCAGGAACCTCTACAGATCCAAAAGCTATTTTTGCCGGGCGTAATCTTTCTTTAGCTTGCATTACAACTGAAACTATCCGTTGTTTTAGCTTTTGCCGATAGGGAAGATCTGCAGCGGCCAAAAGGAGGCCTTCAACAGAGCCCCCCCCATGCGTGTGAGTGGCTGAAATAAGAATTTGACCAGGGTTAATATTTGTTTGTTTATTTATCTGATTTTTAACCTCCTCTATAAAATCTTTTTGCATCAAACAAATATCCACTACCACAAAAGCGATGCTTACCTGGTCATTCCGCAACACAATGGCTTTAGCATACAGTGGATCATGTATCAAATGTGCATAGTGTGAAACAAAGTCGCCGTTAATCAGAGTGCCTAAAGGAGGAGTTATGTCAATTTGTGCGGCTCCGGCATGAAAGTTATTCATTTTTTATTTTTTTAGTATAAGATGATAAAATTAATTTTAGATAGCGTTATGTCAAATATAAAATGACGCAAAAGAAATCCCACAAAGCCACTAAGATGCACGAAGAAAAGCCTTTGTGGGCTTTGTGGCTTAGTGGGAAATAAGATAAAATATTCTTGACATAACACTATGTGTTACTTGAATTCTCAATATACAGGCTTATCAGAAGCTCTCACTACCTATTATCCATCCGTAACAGAGATCACATACCAATTTTCCTTCGTCTTGCTTCTACTTGCCATTGACCAATAATGTCTCCATTTTTCACTACCTGTACTTCATCATATAAAGCGACTGTTGGGCAAACATGATAAGGAATCCCATAAAGGACGTCTCCTATTTCTAAATGATGCCAATTTTTTTCATTAACTTGTAGAGAAAGGTGTTCTTCACTCTGTGAGGTCAATGTATAATCACTCAGATTTAAAAAGGAAATTCGTTTATTAATAGCATTTTCGGCTGCAACAGATTTGTATCCCAAATCAGCAGTGATGATGTAGGGAGTTGGCTTTGAGATAATTCGCGTCATTAAAATAGCTGCTGGCAAAAAAGATTGTTCCTGTAACAGATTTCCATACCCATAGTCCCATAACAAGACTGTTCCAGGACTACATAATACATGAGGGGTTAAGGCGTGAATGGGAAAAGTTGGGCTTCCTCCGGCAATAACTTCCGGCATAGGAAATCCGGAGGCTACAATCTGTTTTATTACTTTCTCTATAGGTTTAAAATCAGTCTCACATTTTATTTTTCTTTTCTCAAAATCTTTTTCATTTATATGTCCATCATAAACATGTAATCCCTTACAGGAAATATTAGATAGGGACATGATTGCTTTATAAAAAGAGAGCACATCTCCATGAGAGGGGAATCCGGTCCTATGCATGCCGTTGTCAATGTCTATATAAACTGTTCCCTGAATCCCTGCTAATAGAAAGAGATCATTTAAGTCATTAGCGCTCTTCCTATTATCGACAAGAGAAGAAAAATGTACTGTAGAATACTTTTTTATTAATTGTACATATCTAAGAATCTTGGGTCCCGTAAGTTGATACGCTAACAACACCTCATGAGCGCCCGTTTGGGCGAGCACTTCTGCTTCAGCGATAGTAGCACATTTAAAACGTCGAATCCCTGCAGCCATTTGCAGTTTTACCACTTCGGACATTTTATGTGTTTTTATATGTGGAACCAAGCGGTCTGCATGCCCAACGACCGATATCATCTCCTTTATATTATAACGAATTCGATCCGGATAGACCAGCAAAGCAGGAGAATCCGTATATTCAGGTTGGCTTAATGGGTACCAGGGACTATTAGCCATATTACATAAATTGAAGGATGAGTCCACGCCGAAAAGTTTAAACTCGGCACAAAGACACGAGGACACAAAGAAATAACCAAACGTAACTAATTGTTTTACAAGTCTTTGTAAAACTTAGTAACTTTGTGCCTTAGTGGCAAAATGGATAAAAACCACATTTCATAGTGAACTCAAGGATGAAATATTTTATTAATCTAACATCATTATATCTTATTCGTAGATAACAGGAAATATTTTGAAAAGCTATTTCCAAGCCGCTTTCAAAAACCGTATCCAGTTTTTATAAAAAATATTCTCAATATCTTCCTGCTTATATCCTCTACTTAAAAGAATACTTTGATACTTTTGAAGATCGGCAATTGAATTCATATCATAGGGAGTTTGTTCTGTACCGAAATTACCATCCAAATCACTTCCGATTGCCACATGAAGGCTATCCCCTGCTATTTGACATATATGATCCCAATGATCTACCAAATGTTCCAACTTAATATTTAACTGCCAAGGATCAGATACTGCATCAATAAAACGAATATCCAAAGCCCAGCAATCTAACATCCCTCCTATAACAGCATCTCTGTCAATTAATATTTTGATTTGCTCATCAGTAAGCTGCCGTTGAGTGGGAACTATTTTTCTTACGTTACAATGGCTAGCCCATACAGGCCCCATGTATTTTTCCACTACTTGCTTAAAACCTTTGTCTGTGAGATGAGTGACATCTAAGATCATGTTAAGCCTATCCATTTCTTTTAGTAATTCAAAACCTTCCTGCGTTAATCCACCTTCTGTTTTGGTCCCTGATGCATATCTTCCTTTACTAAAATGTGCTAAACCGACCGCCCTCAATCCATAATTATATGCTTTATCCAAATAAGAAATATCTACCAAAGAATCAGCGCCTTCTAAGCTTAAAATATATCCAATGGGTTTTGTTTCATCCGGAATATTGCTGTCATTCCATAAAGCCAAATGATGATCAATCTCCTGATTATTAGTGATCTGTACCATCTCACCCATTACCTCCATTTCTCTGTACCAGGCAAGTTGCGCCTGTGTCATTGCCCATGCTTGTTGTGGCGAGTTCCAGCTTGAACCGGGTAGAGAGCCTCCTGATGTAGCCACCCTTGAGAGTTGCGTGGCAACCACCAATCCAATTTTTCCTTTCCTTAATTCCGGGAGGCAAACAGTGCCACGCCCTCTGTCGTTTTTATCTTTGAGATGTATTTCTCTTTGTCTTATTTCATTCAATGGGCGCGTAAGGTCTCTGTTCCATTCTATGGCATTCATGGCCAGATCAAGGTGCGCATCGAATATAAATATTTTATTCTTGTCCATTTGTTCTTGTTATACCTTCTGACGGAATACTATTTTTTAAATCATTAAAAGGATATTTATCCATAATCCTTTTTATTTGATAACTAAAGCCCCTAAAGGTAGAAATCCATTTACGGACACTTTTTACCGAATACTGATAAAATCCCCTCCCATTTTCTATTCCATTTCCTCCCTCTTCAATAATTTTATTAAAAAACGGCGGCGTACCTGTTGCTTTAGACAGCGTTGGATTGAGGCCTTTCATGACTTTCCCGTAAGCATAGGTTCCCATTAAATCCATATAACGACAGTTCCCGGCAAAAGGAGCATAGTAGCCGGCATCATTCCTGCATGCACGATCTATATCCTCAATGGTGGCAAATCCATTCTGCACCAGATAAAAAGCTTCCCGGGCCATAGAAGCAAATAGCTTAGCATATACACTACAGTCTCCAGAGACCATATAAGGATCTTTTTGCCAAGATGTTTTGGCAAAATAAAGAAGCGATTGAATGTATTTCGGATCAACGTTTCCATTGGCAATAATTTCGAGAAAAAGGGTTGTGTGAGCCGGCTCCATCCAATTGGCGCCAATGACTCTATTGGGGTAGTGGCTTTTTCTCTGCAAGCTATTTAATGAAATACTTTCTGTATTCACAGCGATAATGGAATCGGGAGAAATATACCTTTCTACCAGTTGTATATATTTGACTTTAGCTCGTATTTCTTCCTCTGTAATTAATATGACCAATGGGTCATTGACAGGATTATTTATTTCTTTCGTAATTTGTAAAGTATAACCCTGGGGAGCTTTGTATCCAGAAACTTCCATCTCATGAAGATGAGTATTGATACCTCTTTTTGCCTCTTCTTCACTACCGGTAAGTAAAGTAACAGGATGGCCTCCAGCCAATAAGCATACTGCAATACTATAAGCGAGCCTGTTATTTCCTATAAGTAGTATGGGTATTAAATCATTATGCATTATTATTTGACTATTAAAGGTTTTTTAGCACTTCTCCGGCAATTACAATGGCTTTATCTATATCTTCCTCCGTATGCGCTGCACTTATATACCACAAGCCTCTCCCAATAATACGTATTCCCCTGTCATGCATGCCCCCAACGAATTTCCTCATTTTCTTTTTATTAAATGTTAACGTATCTCTGTAATCTTTTACTTTTGTAAGATCAGTAAAAGCAATGTTAAACATGGGTCCCGACCCCTGGATCAGCAGGTTTTGTTTCGTATCATCTGCAGCCCCTTTCAGTCCCTCCATCAGCTTTTTGCCATAGGCAAATAAGCGATCATACGGATTCTCTTTGTCTAATATTTCCAGGGTAGCAAGTGCGGCCGCTACTGTCGGATTGTTAGAATTCATGGTGCCGGCATGAATGACTTTCGATTGTTCAATGACCTGCATCCACTTCCTTTTCCCAACAATAGCGCTTATTGGGTAACCGCTTGCTAAAGCTTTTGCAAAAACCGCCATATCGGGTAGGATATTAAAATATTGCTGTGCCCCACCTAAACCCAACCTAAAGCCGGTGATCACTTCGTCGAAGATCAGCGCTATACCATACTCGTCACATACCTGCCTCAACCCATCTAAAAAACCGTCCTCTGGAAGGATGCAACCATTATTACACATTACGGGCTCCGTAATAATAGCCGCAATATCCTTATAATGCCTGGTAACTGTTTCTCTCAGTAGATCTATATCATTCCATGGAATGATGATAAACTCCTCGCGGCTGTGAGCGGGCAATCCCTCTGTCCAGGGGTAAACCTCCGGTGCTGATCTGTCTCCTAATGCTTCAATGGATGGAGTAGAAAGCCCCCAGCACATATTATCCAACCATCCATGATAATGGCCTTCAAAACGCAGAAATTTTTTTCTTCCGGTTACAGCTCTGGCCACACGAAGTGCGGCTTGAACAGCTTCGGAACCATCCAGGCAAAAACGCATTAATTCCGCGGAAGGGATCAGTTGGTGTAGTTTCTCAGCCAGTAGTATTTCTTTAATATGTTGACCTGCATATAGTTGTCCGGCAGAAGAATATTCGGCAACTGCTTCCAGCACTTTTGGATTCGAGTGTCCCAAGATCAAAGGGCCCTGCCCCAACGCAAAATCAAGATACTCATTTCCGTCCACATCAAAGATGCGACTCCCTTTTCCATGGGTGTAAAATAAAGCGTGTGGGTAGCTATATCTCCTGAATTCTGACGATACCCCCCCTGCGAGCACCTTCTCAGCGCGTTTAAGCAATGCTGCAGATTTTTTATATTGTATTGATGACATGATAAAACTATTTATTCCTTTGTTAGCTCCCGCGATTTCTTGGTTAATTCAATGGGTGTTTTCCCTGAAGGATACAATAAGGATAAATGATAAATTTCCTTGTTAAAGGAGGCGAAAGCCTTATCCCACTGCTCCGCTTCTGCCTGGGTGTAATCATACAATCCATGGCAATTATGTATTCCCTTAGCCTGTATATCCACCATACGTTGCATGATGTCAGGAACGCTGTCACTATTGGTTAACTCAGGAAAGATATTATTAAAGACGGTCTCATACTTTTTTAACCCCTCAAAATCCATTCTTCCAAAAATCCCCATGAGGGTTATCCATGATCCGACTCCGTACCGAAAAGCCTTATCTATATCTTCTATAGATACCTGCCTCTTTTCCACCAGGGAAAAAGTTTCTCTATAAGCGCTATACATCAGACGATTGGTAATAAACCCTCTGATATCTTTTTTCAATAAAGTAGGTTCTTTCCCCCAGCAATGAGCCAGGTCAAATATCCAAGTAGCTACATTTTCAGAAGTTTCATTTCCTTTTGTGATTTCCATAAAACGGGTAACGAAAGCCGGTTCTGACCAATGAATGCCAATAAAATTTTCCGGATGAGCCACATATTGTTGTAAAACGCTGATAGGAATTGCCGAGGTGTTAGTTGCGATAATAGTTTTTCTTTCAACAATTCTTGTAATCTTTCTGTAGATTTCCTTTTTTACTTCAATATCTTCCAAAACACACTCCAGTACAAGCTGACAATCGTCCAGTTCATGGTAATCATCCGAGATAGTAAGAGATGCTAAATAATCTCTTAACGGCCTTTTTAGCAACCCTGTTTTGGCGGCATTTAATAATAGTTCTTTGATATGCAAAGAAGCCCTTTCCTTTTCATCGTCTATCGGCGCAATACCGACTACTGGATGCCCAGCTATTAAAAGTGCAACGGCAATACTACTCCCCATAAGCCCCAAACCTACAATACCGACTATAATATCCTTGGTATTAATTTGATTTCTCGTCACCATAAATTAACCGGGTAATTTTGCGATACAGTCAATTTCTACTTTGACCCCTTCTGCCAGGATGGATTGTACAGTAGTCCTTGCAGGGCGTATATCCTTAAAGTATTTAGAATACGCTGTATTATAGCGGTCAAAATCATTAATATCTGCTAAATAAGCGGTTACCTTAATCACGTCCCCCATAGAACCGCCGGCAGCCTCCACGATGGCTTTGATATTATCAAGAGCTCGTTTCGTTTCTTCTTCAATAGAACCTAAAATAAATTGGGAAGAAGCGAAATCAACCGAAGCTTGCCCGCTTACAAACAGAAATCTGTCAAGTAATACTCCATCGGAGTATGCACCCGTGACAAAGGTTGATTTCCTTTTTGGATGATCAATTCTAACTTTATTCATACTAAATGCTTAATTAATAATTAATTAGATGCGAGGGCAAAACTACTTTCTTTGGGACATCGGTAATATTACTTTTATTTGTATTAATGGTATTATTTTTTAATAAACATGAATGCCTCCATGAATTACCGGAGATGCATGTGTTATCATGGAGCGCTCCTCAACCCAATCAAAGAGCCAGACAAAAGGAGGATACTCCCTGTCTTCTCCCTATCTCCTCCCTATCATCGCCCTACATAGTTGCTATAGGGTGCCTATTAAAGCCTGCCGAAGGCATCAGCGAGCCGGCTATATAACCCGATTATTAAGGTGAATTGGGTCAAACTCATGTTAAATTAATTTAGTCAAGGTTGGGCACAATACATTTTCAAAGCCGACCTGTATAGAAGTCGGTTCATATTCCCGTTGTTGCTTCATTCAATAATTCTTGGAGCATTTTTACAGCATCGTTCCGGGCGTTGAGTTTGAGTAGCTGCATGTTAAAAATTTTAAAGGATAAGAAACTGATTGTTTTATCTAAATGATAACATGTTCATTCTCTTCTTTATTTTACTTTAATAGGTATAAGCGTTTAGGTATCAGGATTCGGTAAAATCTGCTACCTTAGCCCAGTGAGAAGCAAAAGGGATAAATTTGTAGGTGTGAATTCAATCAAGTTCAATCGCCGATTCAAAGATGAGGCTTCCTGCTATGAGTATTTGACTTCTGTAAAATGGGAACTGGGGTATAAATGTAAAAGGTGTGGCTGTGAAAAATATTGTAAGGGTAAAAAGCCTTTTTCAAGAAGATGTATAAGATACAGTTATGATGAAAGTCGTACGGCCGGAACAATGTTTGATAAGTATAAATTTTCATTATTAATTGCACTTCATATTGCATTTAAAATAAGCACGAAAAAGAAGGGGATGTCATCTTTAGAATTATCGAAAGAGTTTGAATTGAAGCAAATGACATGTTGGGGGTTTAAATGGAAAATTCAGCAGGCCATGCGGAGTAGCAAACACTATAAATTGACTGGGGAGGTTCATGTGGATGAATTCTTTATTGGCGGTCCAGAAGATCAAAAAAGAGAACGTAGTAAAGGGGAAAAGAAGTTAGTTATACTTGCCTTAGAAAAAGTGAAGGACGGTGTGGGAAGAGCCTATGCTCAAATTATAGCAGATGCCTCAGCAGATTCATTTAAACCGTTCTTTAATAATTACATTGATAAGTCAGCTTATGTAATAACAGATGAATGGACTGGATATCTACCATTAAAAAGAGAATATCCCAACCTGAAACAAATCCCTTCTATAGAAGGTAAAAATTTCCCTGATTTACATATTCATATAATGAACCTAAAAGGATGGTTGAGGGGAATACATCACCATTGTAGTGAAGAAAGATTGCAGGGGTATCTTGATGAATACCATTTTAGATTTAATCGAAGAAACGCAATGGATTCAATCTTGGATACATTAATAAAAAGAATGGTAGCCTATGAACCTATTCGTTTAGATAATTATGCGACCTAAACGCTTATACCTAAAAAGCTAAAAAGGTTAGAAGGTCTAAATCATTCTTATCTACTAAAGTTATAATGCGAAATTGATTTAATGAAGTATTGCCATAAAAAAACCTGATTTGCATTAATAGCTATCATCTTATTCTGCCAGGCACGAATGCAGGATGAAAACAACCAGGAATACATGAATAAGGCCACACACGAATACACGAATGAAACCCACACACACGAACGCGCGAATAGTTTTGACAAAAAAAGTTTTATTTGTGCATTTCTGCCTTCCAATTCGTGCATGAGTGTTAAACGCCTGCACACGAATACACGAATAATTGCTATATACGAATGCACGAATGAAACCCACACACACGAACGAGCGAATAGCTTTGACAAAAAAAGTTTTATTTGTGCATTCGGGCCTTCCAATTCGTGCATGAGTGTTAAAGGGCCACACACGAATGCACGAATAGCGATGGCAATAAAAATCTTTAT
>SCQV01000614.1 GCA_004299085.1 Chitinophagaceae bacterium
GAATTGAAATGCACTCTTACATCATCCATAGAATAGCCGGAGAGATTTTCAATACCAGATTTTAAATAGTCCGACATGCCGGTTCTGTTAGCTTTTGGAGGAGCAATATTTTGTTTTCTTTGGCTTATGTCACCTGCTACATTTGCAAGTTTCATTTGCAATTCTTCCTCCTCAGAATTCTTTTTTTGTAAGACAGATAAGGCGGGACGTGAAATTGCGTTTTGAGCAGCATTACCGGAAAAAGCCCGGTGTACGCTACCACTTGTTTCAATTTTTTGATAGGTATCTGTCATGATGTTAGAAGTTAAGTGTTAGGCAATCTATGAACGAATGAGGCTCGGTTTGACCTAAATGCCGGGAGGCTTTGTCGCAACACAACCTAGTTTGGAAGCACGTTTGTTCACATCAGCGTACGCTCTTTTTAGCAGGCTTAAGCCTTCCGCCGAAAATTTACTTGTGTCGTCCGTCATAGTGAATACCCCTCCCCCTTGTGATTTCCATACAAAGCGAGTACTTTTTTCTCCCAGGGAATAATGAAAATCTGCTATTTTGACGGTACCCGTTTTCCCGTCTGTCGCTCCTAAAAGTACCGTAGTATGGGGGTAGTCACTTTTGAAGCTGCGAGTTTTATTTGTGCCATGTTTCGGCAACTGGTCCCAATAAACGCTTCCAGCCGGAGCGGACGGCCGTAAATTTCTCGGCTTTCTACCGCTTGAAACTACCTTCGTCGGTTCTTCATCTTCAAGCGGAGGAATTTCCCCTGCAACCATGATTGCATCGGGCCTTACTGCTGTTTCTGTCTGCATCTTGGCAATTAAAGCCTTGTCATCTTGACGATCTTCGTCTTTTGCCAAAAACCACTCAGTCTTCAAGGTCATCTGGTCTTCTGCAATATCCCTCTTTGCCTGTGGTAGAAACAATCCTTGCAGTACAACGCTACCTCTAATTTTTGGAATAGTTGCCACGGATGGAGAATTTGTCGTAATCCGACTGCTGCCAATTAGCTGCATCGCTTTGTCCCCCATCACATCCGCCTCATTCTCCAATCCTTTATCATCATTCACATTGATCCCACCTTTCATCTGCATCGTAGGCCTTACCCTTCCCTGCTTTTGTTGTACCACATGCCAGGCTTCATGTGGCAGGTGTCTTTCCTGTCCGGGAGCTACATGAATATCTGTTCCCTGTGCATAAGCCAAGGCATTGAGTTGTGCCGGTTGTGATGAATTATAATGTACTTTTACATCATCCATGGAAAAGCCCGAAAGATACTCAATACCTGTTTTCAAACTATCTGACATGCCGGTATAGTTAGTCTCTGGGGTAGCATTATCTTTTCTCTGGCTTACTTCACTCACTACATTGGCGGATTTCATCTGCAGTTCGTCTTCTTCAGGCGTTGCCAATTGCGCAACGGATTTCAATTGCGACTCTTCATCCTCCACACTCTTTTTCTGTAAGGCAGGGACAGCAGGAATGTTCATGGCCTGAGAAGCGCCCTGGTTAGCAACCGCCCGATGCCTCAAGGTCATTCTCTCGGCCTGTTGAAACGTACTTGTCGTCATAGAACTTAAATTGATGATGAATGATCTATCCTATTTTTATATCTAAATTCACATCTTCTCCACCCAATAATTCAATTTCAGTAATGGATTTCCCGTTCAGATCATCCACATGATCGGCCAGTAAAAAGGCGGCGCCGCTGCAATTGGGAGTTCCTAACATAGCCAGAAATTCTTCACTTTCTGCCTGCCATGCATAAGCTGTTTTTAAATCTGTTTTATCATCAGGGAGTGCAAATAAGCCCGTCATCTGGGTGGCAGTATTTTGTACCTGTCTCCGTTTAATGGCACTAAGTCCCTCCATTAGCTCTTTAGCTCTTGAATCTTTCCAAAACCAAAACTGATTTTTTGCCGCCAGTTTATATTGTTGCCAAAGGATCTCTGAGTTAGGCAGTCCTCGGGGTTCATAACCCTTTTCCCCTTTCTTCTTTACATCCTGTACTCTGGCCATATCTCTTTCTGCATAATTATGATTGGCGCTGATGCTGTTGTCTTCAAAGCTAACACTATTTGTATAAGGCACATCTTTATTAGCCTCTACTTCACTCCCTTCCTCTGCCAATCCACTTGATCCTATCCCAACATTTTCAGTGTACCACCAATGATTCCTGGTATTACTGGCATAATTCTTTTCGAATTTTGAGTCATAATCCGCATGCTTGGCAGCTTGTTCCTTTAAGAATTCACCGTTGTCCTCTGCTTTAAAGTTGGCGACAGCCTTTTTTAATTTATCCCAATAACCTCGCCCTTTAACTAAATTTGTGTCATAAAAAGCCTTTATCTTATCATAAAGGAATGCATTATATTGTGGTGGAGCTAAATCCTTGTACTCAGAGTATTTGGCAACCTTTGCAGCATCTGTCCTTTTAACATCAAAAGGTCCACTTTTTTTCCTCTGAATAATTTCCGTTACCGCCTTGAGCTGTCTGGTTTTGCTTTCATAATCAGCATGGTGATTAACTTTGGGTTGGATAGCTTTCTCCCCCATCACATCCGCCTCTTTCTCTAATCCAGCATCATCATTTACATTCACCCCGCCTTTCATCTGCATCGTAGGCCTTACCCTTCCCTGCTTTTGTTGAACCACATGCCAGGCTTCATGAGGTAAATGCCTTTCCTGTCCGGGAGCTACATGAATATCTGTTCCCTGGGCATAAGCCAGCGCATGGAGTTGTGCCGGTTGTGATGAATTATAATGCACTTTTACATCATCCATGGAATAGCCGGATAGATTCTCAATGCCGGTTTTCAGTTGGTCCGGCATGCCGGTATGATTAGTCCCTGGAAGAGTAGCATTATCTTTTCTCTGGCTGACTTTACCTGCTACATGATTCTTTAGTGGTAAGGCAGATTTCATCTGCAGTTCTTCTTCCTCTGGACTCGCTAATTGTGTAACAGATTGCAGTTGCACTTCTTCGTCATCTGTACTCTTTCTCTGTAAAGCAGGGGCAGCAGGGTAGGAAGTGCCGTGCGAGGTAACATAACCGGCAACAGCATGGGATACACGATCACCTTTTTTAACTTGTTGATGAGTGGTTATCATAGGAATAAAATTTCCAGGATTCTTATCAATGGTGATTGCAATGAATAATCGCGCTTAAAGTTACAATATGTTACGACAATTTTTTATTTTATTTTTAACTTCTCAGAAATAAAATTCCGCCACTGGAAATGACATAAAAAGTTACCAATACAATAAATGCAACACGCTCAAATCTTTTGGCGTCCATCGCTTTATTAACCCTCATATTGGATATTCCAAAAATTACCAGGGTAGCAAATACCGTGATGATGGCAATATAGTTTAGTATTTCTATCAAAGTAAGCCGGGCCAGCTCCGGCAAGTTTTGTTGTATCAACAAAAGGGAAGAAATAACGCCGAATATAGATGCGATCCCCAGCCCAAATCTGGTTTCGACTTTATCCGGCGGGAACAGAAATCCAATCCACAAAATAAGCATGGAAATGAAGCTGGGGAAAAACAACTTCAGAAGAAATATCCATTTATGACTTCGTTCGATGATGATGGTGAAAATAATCCTGTAATATTTGTGCGGCTGATGCACATCATTGTAATCGAAATCTGTATATTCGTGGATGAGTGTTTTTGTGGTGATGCCGTCTATTTTCCAGCCTTCCAGATGATCCTCGTCTATTAATCTGTTCTCTTTGTTGGCTGTGTACAGTACCGTTTTATTTATCCCCTCCCCTGCCTCTATGACAATATTCAGGCGCTGTTTGTCAAGCGGATAATCCTTAAAATTAATATGTGTCCTGAATTTCCCATTGTTCCATGCTTCATAATAAGGCTTTCTCGTAGTGTCAAAGTATTTGTTATCAACTTCTCCATTGAGATACGACAATTCAGAGGCGGATTTTCCATCGGATTCCATCATCGTATAAAAATTGGCACAGAAAGTTCCTTCTTTAAGGTCAAGCCCGTAAATATCCTGAAAGTTTAAATAGATATTGATGCGGTCCTTTTCTCCAACGATTGGGTTACCTCTGCCAAGTATTTTCTTTTGGCCTTGCTGGCCTTCAGCAGGAATAAAAATCAGCATACTCAGGCAAAAAATGGGCAAGTAGCGCATAACGACACGGCATTTTAGGCTTAAAGATAAAAAAACTATGAAATAACATTAAGCATACTTTAAAAATTGATTTGCCTGAAAGTAACAGAATTGGATAAAAGAAAATCTTTTTTCGAGGTAAAATAAATCAAGAAGAAAAAATATATATATCTGATTTATTGAAATACAATGTATTCATCACTTATTTTGAATAATTATATCATGAGGTAACAAATTTTATATAAAGTTTAATAAATTATCAAAACTATTTTTCATACTTTAGTAGCGAAATAATGAACATTCGCACCCCGGCTTATAAAGGTTATAAAATTAGAAGGAGGCATTAAAATACCTCCTTTATATATGTAAATATTAATAAATAAATTTTTGTATGTATATGTTTTACTTTAATTCTGAGTAAACCGCTGCTTCTTGCACCAGCATTCCTTCACTCTTGGGGAGAAGCATTCATGCTTCATACCTCCCTTTGTGAAGGAAAAGTACCATATTACTATTTAAAACCTAAAGATTATGAATCTACAGATCGGGTCTCACATCCGAAGCATCCGTCTTATCAGAGGATATCCACAAAAATATATGGCCAATTGTCTTGGCATATCCATTCCCGCTTATTGCAAACTGGAAAAGAAAGAAGGGAGTATTTCTATTGAATACCTTGTGAAGATTGCGGAAATACTTGAAGTATCACGTAATTTCATTGTGGAGTTTGACGAAGAGAAGTTGTTCGCTTCTTTTGATCAGGAAAGCAAGCTCCTTTCTGAGAAGACGACCCCGTAGCTTATAAATTCAATATTGAAATGATGCCGTATTAACCTAATATAAAATAGGATTTATCAGGCAAAAGGCATAAGTATTGCCTTCTGAATAATTTCCGGTAGCTCCTATGTAAACGATATCAAACAGGCCTCGGCACAATTATTCACATATAAAGAGAATGAAAAAATTATTTACATGGGGGGTATTAACAGCCTCCTTGATCATTCTGATGGCTTCTCCGGTTCAAGCAAGGATAAATATCGCACCATCCGCGCTATCATCCCACTGCGCCTGCCTGGCACCACCATCCTATATTTCAACGAATGATACACTGCCGAAAGTGAGTCTATTGAAGGCAATATCCAACTTCCTTAAATTCCACAAGAACATACAAAATGCTGAACGAAAAAGAATACTAAACGTCATCAGCAATTCTCCCCTGAAAGATTCCATCATGGTCAATGCCAGGGAAATTGATTTATTAAATAAGGCGTTATCCAAGACTATTAATCAACGATTTGATTCCCTGGTATCATTAATTAATGTTATTAAGCTTTCCCAGGGAGAAGAAGATAGTCTGTCGCAACAGAATACAACAGGTAATGAGAGTAATACCACTATTAATGATACTGCCATCAATGAATTGATCAATAAAATTTTACCGTTACTTCAAAAGAAGGCCGAAAAGGATAGCAGTGTATTGAAGAACCTGACGATGCTTAAAAACATCAGATACTTTTATGGGAAAGCCAAAAAGCCGGTGGACACGGTTAAGATTGATGGTTTTTATGAGCTGAAACTGGAACGGAAAGAACCAATATATTCCTTCTTCCGGGCGCCGATGGGAGGGAACTATTTCGACTATAATTTTAGTATCATTAGCACCCTTATTTATGATGGCTACCTGGTCAATGGGGAAACCGGTAACTGCACGGATCCGGGGAGAGAGGCATCGTCCGATGTATTAAGGACTGCCAGGCAAGCCGGATGTAACATACTACTATCCTTCAATTTGATAAACTCATATAATATTGCTTCTTTTCTACAAGACGGAAATCAACAGGAGGAAACGTTCATTAACACCGTATTAAAGTTAATGCAAGCACAAAATGCCGATGGGATAAATTTAAATTTCAACGGGATAAATAATAGCTACCGCATGGCTTTTGTCACGTTCGTTCATGCACTTCTTAAAACGATGAGAAGTAAATTCCCTCAATGCCAGTTGGTGATAACAGTTCCTTCAGGTAACAAAGACTTCGCCTATGATATCAATAAACTGAATGCACCGGGGGTTAAATTCCTGATTGATTTTGGTGCCAACACGCCTGGCGGAACGGCGGGCCCTCCGGCTTCATTAAAAGGAGGGAACGGCAATGGAATCGAATCTACTATTTCAAGATATCTTAACTCAAATGTGGCTTCTTCCAAGTTTATTATAGGGCTACCTTATTATGGATCCCAATGGGAAATCAGCAATAGGAATAAAACCGGACGGTTTATAAAATACTTAACCTTAGACGAGATAGCCTCCCGTTTCCATGAACCTTCTTTATATGATCCTCAGACAGCCTCAACTTTCATCAATTTATTGAATGAGAACGAAAAGCTAACAGGACAAATATGGTACAATAATGCGAAAGCGATGGATAATATCTATGGCTTTATTCTTCAAAACGGATTAGGAGGAATAGCAGTGGAGCCGCTGGAAACTAAAATTGGATATGCCGACATTTGGGCTGGAATTGGAAATAACTTCCTGCAATTTGACACGCTGCCTATCTTTCTTGGCCTGAATACTGCTATCAGTGAAGCGCAGTATAGGGTGAGGATGTACGTAGATTCTATCAAAAAGAAGGAGCGTTTTAGCACTTCCTGGGATAGCGTTGTCAATTATTCCTGGGAATCGGATTCTTTGGGCAGAGGGTCTTTGTATAAAAGTATTCGTTTCTTATTCGAATATCCATGTAAAAAGAATTTCATCCTTTCTGATGACACCCTAAGACAGATGTACCGGGAGGGGGCTCCATACTTATCTTATATTAAGGCTTCCAGTGCCTTGTTTTTCCGGGTCAGCCGTGTAACCGAGTTTTTTTTAGCAGTGACCAGCCTTTTTTTCCTCTTAGGATTCATAATCATCGGGTATATATATATCAGTAAGCTGCGAAAACTGGGCGAAACCTGGAAATTCAGAAAAGCGGCAGGAATTGTGTTGCTATTACTGGCTGCTTTGATGATCCTTTTCGTCTTTATGTACATGTTCCTCAGTGATCTTATTCCGGGGTTTGGCGCCAATAGTGGTGCCGGCAATATGGCATGTTACAATATGCCGTTTGGGATACTTTTAGCGATCATTATTTCGGGCATTTTATTAGGGGTACTCATTATGAGGTACTTGATCTTTCCAATTATAAAAAAGGATGATGTGCCTTAAAGATACTTTCTCATAAAGATGCTATAGGTAGAAGTTAGTCCATGCTTTTCGCACTCTGAGATAATTCTTGTTGCAACGTTTCAGCCTTCTTTCTTCCTTCAACGCCTCAGACTGACTATCGAAAGCATGTAGATAAATCATTTTCCAGGGACGTCTCGACTTCGTGGAAACATTGCCGCCCAAGTTGTGCGTCCTTAGTCTCGCTTCAAAGTCGGATGTTACTCCTTTATAAAAGGTACCATCTTTTTCACTTTGCAATATGTAAACATAAAAAGGCATATAACAAAAAAGGTTG
>SCQV01000615.1 GCA_004299085.1 Chitinophagaceae bacterium
GTGCTCAATATTTTTCATATTACCGGTCAGCAGGTTATCCATAGCGATCACCTGGCAGTCTTCTTTGATAAACCTGTCGCAAAGATGAGACCCAAGGAATCCGGCAGCTCCGGCAATTAGCACGCGTTTTTTATTCATACTTTACAGATTTAATATTGCATAGTCAGGATGGGGAGTTTTGGATTTTTAAGCAATCGCTCCATCAACGGTTTTTCTTCCTACACTCTCATAGTGATATCCCAGTTTTTTCATCGTATCAAGGCTAAATAGGTTCCTTCCGTCGAAGATTACTTTTGATTTCAGGTTCTTGTCCATTTTTTCAAAATCGGGAGTGCGGAAAGAGCTCCATTCGGTAGCAATGATCAGGGCATCTGCATTTTCTAAACAATCATATTCATTTTCGACATATTTTATTTTACTGCCTTTACAACGTTTTACATTTTCCGTTGCTTCCGGATCAAATGCAGTGATGGTAGCGCCTGCGCCCAACAGCTCGTCTATAATATATAAGGACGGCGCTTCACGAATATCATCCGTGTTAGGCTTGAATGCCAGACCCCATAATGCAAAATGCTTCCCTTTGAGATCATTTTTAAAATGTTTTTTGATCTTGGGAATAAGAAATGTTTTTTGATCTTGGTTCACTTCCATTACCGCATTCAGGATTTTGAAATTATAGTGTGCTTTATTGGACGACATTACCAATGCATGAACATCTTTAGGAAAGCAACTTCCACCATAACCGATACCGGCAAATAAGAAACGTTTTCCAATCCTGCTGTCGCTGCCCATACCGCGGCGAATCATATCCACATCCGCGCCAAACTTTTCACAGATGTTAGCGATCTCGTTCATGAAAGAGATTTTAGTTGCAAGAAAGGAATTGGCGGCATACTTCGTCAGTTCGGATGAAGCTTCATCCATAAACAAAATCGGATTACCCTGGCGAACGAAAGGCTCATATAATTCTCCCATGACCTTCCTGGCTCTTTCTGATTGAGTTCCAATAACTACCCGTTCGGGCTTCATGAAGTCTTCTACTGCGACCCCTTCGCGAAGGAATTCAGGATTGGAAATAACATCAAATTCAACGGTTGTGTTTTTTGCAATAGCATCCCGCACTTTGCTGACAGTGCCTACAGGAACAGTGCTTTTATTAACGATAACCTTGTATCCGTTTAATAAGGGGCCGATTTTTTCGGCAACGCCCAATACATAAGACAAATCTGCAGAACCGTCTTCACCCGGAGGAGTGGGCAGCGCCAGAAAAATAATATCTGATTCCTCAATGCCATGCTTCAGGTCTGTTGTAAAGCTCAAACGCTTATCATTCAAATTACGTTCGAACAATTTTTCCAGTCCGGGCTCATAAATGGTAATCTGGCCTAAAGAAAGCTTCTTTACTTTCTCCTCATCTATATCAACACAGATGACATGATTACCGGTTTCTGCAAAACAGGTGCCGGTCACTAAGCCTACATAGCCGGTTCCAACAATGGTGATTTTCATTTGAGATTAAATTTATTTATCAATAATGGTTAACTAAAAAATTCTAAAACAGCAGATGTAATGTATGCCAACTGTTCTTCATCTAATTCAGTATGCATCGGAAGAGATAGTACTTCATTCTTTATGCTGTCTGTAACCGTTAAATGAGCGGGTATATCCGAAACACCCTCAAACATTTTCTGGTGATGAGCAGGAACAGGATAATATATCATGGAAGGTATATTCTTTTGCGAAAGATAATCATGCAAAGCATCACGCTTTCCGTCCCTTACTAAAAGTGTATATTGATGAAATACATGCAGCGTGTTGCCTGAAGAGAAAGGCGTTTTCAGTCCGCTAATGTTTTTAAAAGCATCTGTATAACGTGCAGCAGCTTTACGCCTGGCAACAATATATTCATCCAGATATTTCAATTTAACATTCAGTATAGCTGCCTGGAGGCTGTCTAATCTTGAGTTGCAACCCACCATATCATGATAATATTTTTTACTTTGGCCATGATTGGCAATCATCCGGATCTTATTTCCCAAAGCCTCATCATTGGTTGTTAATGCACCGCCATCGCCATAGCATCCTAAGTTCTTGGAAGGGAAAAAGGAGGTACATCCGATGTGCCCAATAGTTCCGGTTTTTTGAGTAACACCATTTGAAAAAGTATAATGTCCACCTATAGCCTGCGCGTTATCTTCCACCACGTACAGATGATGTTCTTCAGCCAATTGCATCAATGATTCCATCTCAGCGCTTTGCCCGAAAAGATGAACAGGGATAATAGCTTTGGTTTTGGAAGTAATGGCAGCTTTAACCTGTTGGATATCCAGGCAAAAGGTGTCTTCGTCCACATCTACAAAAACAGGTTTCAGTCTCAGTAAAGCAATAACCTCGGCGGTCGCAATGAAAGTGAAAGAAGGTGTTATCACTTCATCGCCGGGCTGCAAATCCAAAGCCATCAAGGCAATTTGCAATGCATCTGTACCATTGGCGCAAGGAATAACTTTTTTTACTCCGAGATATTGTTCTAAATTTCGTGCAAAATCCTGCTCTTGTTTACCGTGAATGAAGGAAGTATTGTCAATAACATCCTGAATAGCAGCGTCCACCTGAGGTTTTATTTTCTGATACTGCCTTTTCAGGTCAACCATTTGTATGGGTATCATTCGGATTGGTTATTTTGTTTTAAGTTCGCAAATTTACAACATATACTTATACGTTTATATTAGAAAACTCCATGTGGTTAACATTCCTCGTATATGATATAATTCTCCGGGTTTATGCTTTTTTAATCCGGGTAGCTTCTTTTTTTAATCCCAAAGCACGTTTGTGGATAAATGGCAGGAAAAAATGGCGCCAATCTTTAAAAGAAAAAATCCCTCCCGAAGGCGTGGATTTATGGATGCATTGTGCCTCCCTGGGAGAATTTGAACAGGGCAGGCCCGTATTGGAAGCATTGAGAGAGCTTTATCCGGATAAATATATATTATTAACTTTCTTCTCTCCTTCCGGATATACGATTAGAAAAGATTACCCCGTAGCCAACTATGTGTATTATTTACCATTGGACAGCAGAAAGAATGCCAGTGCGTTTCTTCAAATGATAAAGCCCCGACTTGTTATTTTTGTGAAATATGAATTCTGGCTTCACTTTATCAGAGAAATATCCTCAGGGAAAATACCCTTATTTTTGATTTCCGCTATCTTCCGGCACAATCAACTATTTTTTAAATCTTACGGAAAAACATTCAGACAATTATTGTCCTATTATAACGGAATTTTTGTCCAGGATAAAAGCTCCCTAGATTTATTGCACAATGCAGGAATAGAGAATTGCGTTGTCACAGGCGACACCCGTTTTGACAGAGTATTAACTGTCATGGAAAAGTCAAAACAGATTCCGGAGATTGATGTTTTCCTTCATGGCAAAAATGCATGGGTCGCTGGCAGTACCTGGCCGCCAGATGAACGGATCATCCGTGATTGTAGTGATGCCATTCCAAAATGGATCATAGCCCCGCATGAAGTGGAAGAAGAGCATCTTTTACAGATGGAAAAATTATTTGATAAAGAAACTGTTCGCCTTTCTGTATTAAAATCTGCGCCTGAAAAATATACGAATAAAAGCATTTTACTGATTGATAATGTCGGCATGTTATCTTCTTTATACCGGTATGGACAGGCAGCTTATATCGGGGGGGGGTTCGGAAGCGGCATACACAATATTCTGGAAGCGGCGGTATATGGTATCCCGGTAGTATTCGGGCCAAAGTTTCACAAATTTAAAGAAGCCAGGGATCTCACTGCAATGAATGCAACATTCAGCATTGCCAATGAAACGGAAATGAAACAGGTGATGGCACGATTAGCAGATGAGAACTTCAGAAAAAAGGCGGGTCAATTATGCAAGGATTATGTATGCAACCATGCAGGGGCCACGGGAAAAATCATCGGTTTTATTCAGGAAAAGCGTTTTTTGACCAACTGATAAAACTGCTGAACCGCATCATTATCATCCTGCCATCCCAACTTAATTTTCAGTTCACGCTCCATCCAGTAAGCCGCCTCATTTGAATCGCTGCAGTCGTTGATGGTTTTAATGGAACGTTCATACATATTACGATCTCCTCGGAATAGCTCGTTAATAAAAAGGAATTTATCATTAATGCCAATGGCTTTTGCCAAATCCCTGACGGAAACAGATTCATTCAATTTAGTAGCCAGTTCTACCTTTTCCCGTTTCAGCCTATCATTGAGAGAAGGCTTGTTTTCCGCAATCACTTCATTCAGTTCTTTTGCAGGATTATTGGCTGCAACGTTATTATATGGGGGTTGAGGCTTGGGATGCGGTTGAAAACGAGATCGCGATTCGGACTGATAAGCCGGTTTAGGCTCATCATGCTCGAGAACTACTGAATGTACTTTCTGTACGGGCTTTTCTTCCTCTTCCAGCACCTCAAAATTTCCATTTGTCGTAATACCTGCCGGCCTTCCGGGCATTATAACAGATACTTTTTTCCGGTGGATCGGATCCTCATTTTTCAGATTATTTTTAGCACACATCAATTCTGCATACAACATTTGTGTGTGATAAGCAATATCATTAAGGTCTGCCCCATTGTTCTTAAGTTCCTGAAGCTTGTCAATTAATACAGCTATTTTTTCCATAATATTGGAATGGTTATAAAAGGATTTATCTTTGAAAATGCAAAGCTACTAACTATTTAATGCATACAAAATAAAAGACAAAAATAATACCATGTTCATTGAACCAAGTTTAACCGGAGAAAAAAGGGGATGGATAGAAGTCATTTGTGGTTCCATGTTTTCAGGAAAAACAGAAGAACTGATACGGCGGTTGAAGCGGGTAGAGATTGCCAACCTGAGAATGAAAGTCTTTAAACCAGCTATAGATAAGCGTTTTCATGAAATGCAAATTATTTCACATGATGAAAACAGGATTACTTCCATGCCTTTAGATAATGCAAAAGAAATCTTAAAATATTGCGATGACGTGGAAGTGGTCGGTATAGACGAAGCACAGTTTTTTGATGACGGCTTACCCGCCGTTTGTGATCAACTGGCAAAAGAAGGTATCCGTGTGATAGTGGCAGGATTGGATATGGATTTTAAGGGAAATCCGTTTGGAGCTGTTCCAGATTTATTGTCAAAAGCAGATTATATTACCAAGCTGCATGCTATT
Organism: Chitinophagaceae bacterium; assembly: GCA_004299085.1. Taxonomy (GTDB): domain Bacteria; phylum Bacteroidota; class Bacteroidia; order Chitinophagales; family Chitinophagaceae; genus FW021-bin31. The sequence continues at coordinate 5,204 of SCQV01000615.1, forward strand.
TGCGTTCGTTGCGGGAATATTGCCAGTTTTTCTTACCGTAAAACTACTGAAGAAAGTCAGGTGCTTTTAGGCGCTAAAGATTTATACGAACCGCGATGCAGAAAATGTTTCTTTGAGGGTATGTAACCTTTTAACTTTTTGCTTTCAGCCTTTGATTTATCCTGAAAGTAAAACTTTTTTGAGTCAGGTAGCTGAAGCAGGAAATAATGACCGCAGTTAATGCTTTAGAAACGGTAGGATAGATATGGCATACATCCACAAAGAATTTCAGAAAAATATAGTTAAGAGAAATGCAACAAGATACGATCAGTAAATAGCGGACTAATTGTGTTCTTCCTTTCAACATGGATTCAGGAAATACCACAAATTTTGATAAGCTGAACCCCATTGGGAAACTGATACAAAATGCCATTAGAAAAGCTGCGATGGGCGCACTGATGATTACAAAACCAAGCCGCAGCATTTTCTCATGCAGCACAAAATGATAGCTGATATAATACAGCACAATATCCAAAGTGGTATTAAACCCGCCGCAGGCTATATACCTGAATGTGCGAACGGGTATCCACCTTGCAAAAAGCGGAATATAAAAGAAGTCAATAACTTTCAGGATTAACCGTCTCAACCTATCAACTTTTAATATTTAGCCCGAACACGAAGTAAGAATATAATATTGAATAACGAATGATGATGATCGCCCGTACACATAGTATAGAGACACACCATGGTGTGTCTCTACACCAACATCGTCGCCGGATTTTCAATAAACGTTTTCAGCGTTTGCAGAAAACGTGCTCCCACAGCGCCATCTACCACACGATGATCGCAGCTCATCGTCAGCTTCATGATATTGGCCACTTTAAATTCTCCATTCTTCACTACCACGGTTTCTTTTATTCCCCCCACCGCTAAGATGCAGGCGTCAGGAGGATTAATAATGGCCGTAAATTCGTCAATACCCATCATTCCTAAGTTGGAGACTGTAAAAGTATTTCCGCTGAAATCCTGCGGTTGCAATTTTTTATTTTTAGCCTTGTCATAAAGGTCTTTCGCCTCTGCCGCTATCTGACTTAATGTTTTCTGATCTGCAAAACGAACAACCGGCACGATCAATCCTTCATCAATAGCCACAGCAGAACCAATGTGAATATGCTGATAGGTCCTGATGAAATCGCCCATCCAACTGCTGTTCACTTCAGGGTGATGGCGCAAAGCCGTAGCCGCAGCTTTGATAATGATATCGTTAAATGAAATTTTTACCGGACTTATTTCATTCATCGCCTGGCGTGTTTTGATAGCCTGATCCATATTCACTTCAATGGTCAGATAGAAATGCGGTGCTCCGAATTTACTTTCGCTCAGGCGGCGTGCAATGGTCTTGCGCATCTGGCTTGCCGGCGTATCCTGATGGCCTTCCTGTGCAGCATTGCCGGCTGCAAATGGTGTTACTGTTGCTACTGTTGCTGC
>SCQV01000616.1 GCA_004299085.1 Chitinophagaceae bacterium
TTCTCAATTCTCAATTCTCAATTCTCAATTCTCAATTCTCAATTCTCAATTCTCAATTCTCAATTCTCAATTCTCAATTCTCAATTCTCAATTCTCAATTCTCAATTCTCAATTCTCAATGAGATAAATTCAGCCCGCAAAAGTAATCCTTTTCAGGTTATCTTCGCAGTTTTGATTTTCTGAAAATGACTCTCCGAAAAGAAGCCCGTCAAACCCTTATTTTAGCTTTTCCTATTATCCTGGGTGAATTGGCACAAATGGCTTTGCAAATCATTGATACCGCAATGGTTGGGGCGGTTAATTACAAGCAATTAGCTGCAGTGGCTTTGGTGACCAACATTATGAATATACCTTTCGTATTCGGAATTGGGATTACCATGTCAGTTTCTCAGACGGTTTCCATGGCACATGGCCGAAAGGATAAAAATTTAGTTAGTCATTATTTGTACAATGGTTTCTGGCTGTGTGTCATATTCGCGTTGATTATTTCATTCGGGCTTGAAGCAGGAAAAAATATCCTGTTTCATTTAGACCAGGATCCTGAAGTTGCACGATTGGGGTTACCTTATCTGCGGTTGATGGGCTGGTCTATTTTACCCATGATGTTGTTTCTGGCCTTGAAGCAATTTACAGATGGGCTGGAACTGACCCGCGTTGGGATGATATTGTCTTTGATGGCGCTGCCGTTAAATGCTTTTCTGAATTGGCTGTTGATATTCGGCAACGGGGGATTTCCGAGATTGGAAATTGCCGGGGCAGGGTGGGGGACTTTGATCACCAGAAGCTTTATGTTTTTAGTTATTGCAATAGTGGTGTTAAAACATTCTCTTTTTAAAGAATATATTACGGTTAGAAAAAAACATTGGTATCTTCAGTGGAGCACCTTTCGTGAGCTGTTGCACATCGGTATTCCCAGCAGCTTTCAGATTTCCATGGAAGCGGGTGCTTTCGCGGTTTCAGGAATTTTGATAGGTACTCTTAGTGCCGTATCTCTGGCGGCCCATCAAATAGCATTGAGTTTGGCTTCTTTAACCTTTATGGTTTCGATGGGCATATCCCAGGCGGCTTCTATACGTACCAGCAATGCATTCGGAATTAAAAACTGGCATAAGATTTCAGCGATTGGGAAAAGTGCCATTATTACAGCCTTGCTTTACGGGACTATCTGCGCAGTCACTTTTATTGTATTGCGTCGCCAGTTACCTGTCTTGTTTAACAATAATAAAGAAGTGATAGCCGTTGCAGCCTGGTTATTATTATTTGCGGCTGTATTTCAGATTTCCGATAGCACGCAAGCTATAAGCGCCGGACTTCTAAGAGGTATTAAAGATATGAAAATGCCTACGTTTCTCATTGCCATTGCTTATTGGGTGGTGGGCATCCCGACAGGTTGCCTGCTGGCTTTTTATTTTAACATGGGAGCAGCGGGAATATGGACAGGTCTGATAGCAGGACTTACCTTTTCGGCAGTCTTTTTGAGCCTGAGATTTAGAAAAAGAACAACCCAGGAAAGGCAGGAGATTTTCCAGTATAACAAAAAAAGCCATCATTGATTGATGGCCTTTTACTAAATCTTTAGGGGTAAAATCTCAAGAAGCCACCGCCTTCATATTATCCAACACGCTCATTACTTCTTTCACATGCCCGGCAGATGCTTTTAATAAAGCTTCTTCTTTATCATTCAACTTTAATTCAATAATTTTCTCAATTCCTTTTTTGCCCAGAACAACCGGTACACCCAGATAGATCTTTTCCAATCCATATTGTCCGGTCAACCATGCGCAGCAGGGATAAATCCGCTTTTCATTTTTACAGATAGCTTCCACCATTTGTGCAGCCGCAGCACCCGGAGCATACCAGGCTGAAGTACCCAACAGGTTTACGATTTCTCCACCGCCTTTTTTAGTTCTTTCAATGATGGCATTTATTTTTTCCTCCGAAACCAATTCTGTTACCGGAATGCCACCGACTGTTGTATAACGGGGCAACGGTACCATGGTGTCTCCGTGCCCGCCCATCAATAATGCCTGAATATCTTTAGGAGAACATCCGATTTCGCTGGCGAGAAATGCTTTGTAGCGGGCAGTATCCAGAATACCAGCCATGCCAAAAACACGGCTGCTGTCCACCTTGGCGGTCAGATAAGCACAATAAGTCATGACATCCAACGGATTGGAAACAATCACAATTATGGCATCGGGAGAATGTTTGATGACATTTTCCGTCACGGATTTTACAATCGAAGCATTGGTGGAAATCAGGTCATCGCGGCTCATACCGGGCTTACGTGGTAAGCCGGAAGTGATGACCACTACTTCGCTGCCGGCTGTGCGTGCGTAATCATTGGTAACCCCCGTCATACGTGTACTGAAATGATTGATGGCAGCACTTTCCCATACATCCAGCGCTTTTCCCTCCGATACACCTTCTTTAATATCCAATAAAATGACTTCCTGCAAGAAATCTTTATGTGCCAGCACATTGGCGCAGGTGGCGCCCACATTACCGGCGCCTACAACAGTAACTTTCATTATGATAAATGTTTTTAATGATTTAATAATAAATTATACAGCAAAGTTAGGGATTTTGATATGCCAAACCTAACCGCCAACAGAATTTAACAGGGATTTGAAGCAATTCTCATTCTCTGAAAGCATTCTCGTCTTTCAGGTAATGAACCAGCGTATCAATAGGTGCGGTGCCTTCATGATGATACACTAACTTATTATGCTTGTTGTAAATATATATTCCCGGAAAATATCTCTGCTGATAAAAGAAATTAAGCCTCCGCGTTGAATCGGAGCCCATGGTGATGACATCCGGATAATGTTCTATTCCGTACCCTTTATAAAATGCGGTCATTTCATCATGACCGAAAGGTGTAATCATGACTATTCGGGTGTCTTTGAATTTTTTTATGTTTTGAGTAATTTCCTTGGTTTCATGCTGGCAATGCTCACAGTCCACGCTGAACAGGAAGATCATTACCGGCTTGTGTTTTTTCAGCTCACTGTTGTTAAATGCTTTCCCGGAGGGTAATGTTATCGCAAAAGGAGGGACTTCGGGAAAACGCAGGTAACCCGCTTCGGAATCGGATGATTGTGCCTGCACACAAAATGGGGCGATCAATAAGCATAACAGGCCTAAAAGGAATAACCGTTTCATGATTTAATTTTTTAATTTTATCGCATAAAGGTACAAACCTTATACCAACTGCTGTAAATCATTTTGCGTTAACAATGGGTTAAAAATCAACTATGCGGATACTGATTAAAAATATTAAACAATTAGTTCAGGTGGAAGAAGGCGAGCCTGTATTTTGGAAAAGAGGAAAGGAAGCTATGCAATCTTTGCCTTTTATTGAGGATGCCTTTTTACTTATAGAGAACGGACTGATAGCTGATTTTGGGACTATGAAGACCTTTATCATCAGAAAAGAATCTTCCCAAAATTTTGATAAAGAAACGGATGCCACCGGTTGTTTCGTATTGCCTTGCTGGTGCGATTCACATACGCATTTGGTTTTTGCCAACGGCAGAGAGGATGAATTTGTGGACAGGATTCGTGGTTTGAGCTATGAGGAAATTGCCCGCAGGGGAGGAGGTATTCTTAATTCTGCAAAAAAGGTGAACGAGACCTCCGAAAATGAACTGTATGATTTAGCATTGCAAAGAATAGAAGAAGCTAAAAATTCCGGCACGGGAGCTATGGAAATGAAAAGCGGTTATGGGCTTACCCCGGAAGGCGAATTAAAAATGCTCAGAGTGATAAAAAAGCTGAAAGAAAATTCGGAGATGACCATCAAAGCCACCTTCCTGGGTGCTCATACCTATCCTTTGGAATACCGGAATAATCATGCAGCATATATTCGTTTGATAAAAGAAGAAATGTTGCCTCAAATTGCAAAGGAAGGACTGGCAGATTATGTGGATATATTTTGTGAGAAAGGTTTTTTTTCTGTTGCAGAATCTGAAAAAATATTAGAAGCAGCATTACATTATAAGATGAGAATTAAATTGCATACCAATCAATTACACCGGATAGGGGGAATTCAGATGGGAGTGAAATGGGGTGCAGTATCCGTGGATCATCTTGAAAATATAGCAACAGAAGATATATACTGTTTGGCATCCGGTCATACAATAGCTACTTTACTGCCTTCGGCGGCATTCTTTATCGGGACAGGCTATCCACCGGCAAGGGGCTTAATTGATGCCGGTGTTCCTGTGGCATTAGCAACAGATTACAACCCTGGCTCTTCGCCAGGCAGCAACATGCAATTTGTGATTTCTTTAGCTTGTATAAAAATGAAAATGCTTCCTGAGGAAGCATTGAATGCGGCGACCATTAATGGCGCCGCTGCTATGGAAGTTCAGCATCAAGTGGGAAGCATAGCACGAGGTAAAATTGCTAATGTAATAATTACAAAGCCCGTTTCTTCTCTGGCTTTTCTCCCTTATTCGTTCAGCACTAACTTAATTAGCCGCGTTATTCTCAACGGAAAATGTTGATTGATCTCCTGCCGGGCTGTAGCCTTCTTTCCATTCGTGTCCGCAATCTTTGCAACGGTATTTCCTTTGAGGAAGATCCACCGCAAGCACCACACAGGTAAGCATGCCGGTAAGAATCAGTAATGCCCATGGCCAGCTTACAAAAAGCATAATGACACCCCAGGTTCCAAGGATAGCAGTAAGCCAGTAAAAGAGTGTGGCAGTTTTATCTGCAATACGCTGGGATTTACATTCAGAACAGGTTTTTAACATGGTACAGATGATTTTTAATTAATTCAGGAATTGAACTACGCCACAAAGTAACGAAATTTAATTTTACATTTGCCACTTTAAATTGAATTCTTTACTTTTAAAATCAGTTATTTATGGCGACTACAGCCGACATGAGAATGGGAATCATCCTTAAATTAAACGAAGGACTTTATCAGGTGGTTGATTTCGGACAGAATAAAACAGCGCGTGCCGGTGCAAAGATTTGGGCTAAGCTGAAAAGTGTCGAAACAGGAAAAAACATTGAGCATACCTGGAATTCAGGCGATGCAATCTTTCCGGTCAGGGTGGAAAAGCATCCTTATCAGTATCTTTATCATGACGACACCGGATATCATTTTATGAGCGTGGAGACTTACGAACAGATATCATTGGATAAAAATAAGGTAGAACATCCGGAATTTTATAAAGACGGCCAGGAATGTTTTATGCTGATCAATACAGATACTGAGCAGCCAATGAGTGTCGAGTTACCCGATAAGATAGAATTGAAAATTACTTATACCGAACCGGGCCTGCGGGGAGATACCGCTACCAAAGCATTGAAATCTGCTACGGTCGAAACCGGCGCTACCGTGATGGTGCCTTTGTTTGTGGACAATGACGAATTGATCCGTATTAATGCCCATACCGGAGAATATATAGAACGGGTTAAATAAGCTTCCCGGCTGAATAATTAGAGGTTTTTATAAAAAAATGGATTGAGTTGCTTACTTTAGATGCATATTTATCCTCATTTTCAAACCAAAACTAAATTATGGATTTTAAACAAATTCAGGAATTAGTCCGGCTGGTTAACAAATCCAGTATCAGTGAGCTCAGCATTGAGCAGGACCAATTCAAGATTACCATTAAGAGAGAACATACAGAAGTGGTTAATCAGGTAATAGCGCCTGAACAATACCTGGCTGCAGTTCCGGTGGTTCAGCAGGTACAACCTGCTGCCACTTCACCTGTTCCGGCTCCTCAGGACGAAGCGCTTGCCCAGGCACAACCGACGGCTAATGAATCTCAGGCTAAAAGTAATCAGGTGATTATTAAATCTCCCATGATCGGGACATTTTACCGCAGCTCAGGACCGGACAAGCCTTCTCTTATAAATATAGGAGATGAAGTAGCGCCGGGGAAAGTGGTTTGTATCATTGAAGCCATGAAATTATTTAATGAAATTGAAAGCGAGGTTAGCGGTAAAATCGTGAAAGTATTAGTGGAAGATGCTTCCCCCGTGGAATATGATCAACCTTTATTTCTGGTAGAACCATAAAAAAATGTTCAAAAAAATACTAATTGCTAACCGGGGCGAAATTGCCCTGCGTATCATCCGTACTTGTAAGGAAATGGGTATTAAAACGGTGGCTGTCCATTCTACTGCCGACAGAGACAGCCTCCACGTAAAATTTGCAGATGAATCTGTCAGCATAGGTCCGCCACCCAGTTCCGAATCTTATCTGAATATTCCCAGCATTATGGCTGCCGCCGAAATTACCAATGCAGATGCAATTCATCCTGGTTATGGCTTTTTGTCTGAAAATGCGCGTTTTTCCGAAATCTGTGAAGAACATGGTGTTAAATTTATTGGCCCGAATGCGGAGATGATCCGCAAGATGGGTGATAAAATGACTGCCAAAGAAACCATGATTACCGCAGGTGTGCCGGTCATTCCCGGCTCCGCAGGATTGTTGGAAAGCATTGACCAGGCTAAGGTAATTGCTGCGAAAATGGGCTATCCCATCATACTGAAAGCTACCGCCGGAGGTGGCGGCAAAGGGATGCGCGTAGTTTGGAAAGAGGATGAAATGGAACATTATTATAATAGCGCCAAAGCCGAAGCGAAATCCTCTTTCGGTAATGACGGTATTTATATGGAAAAATTTGTCGAAGAGCCGAGGCATATTGAGATACAAATTGCAGGAGATCAATATGGTACTGTTTGCCACATGAGCGAACGCGACTGTTCTATCCAACGCCGCCATCAAAAGCTGGTAGAAGAATCTGCTTCTCCTTTTATGACGCCTGAACTGAGGGAAAAAATGGGGCAGGCAGCCATTAACGCGGCTTCTGCCATCAATTATGAAAGTGTAGGCACCATAGAATTTTTGGTGGATAAGCACCGGAATTTTTATTTTATGGAAATGAATACCCGCATTCAGGTAGAGCATGGAGTTACAGAAGAAGTCATCAACTTTGATCTGGTTAAAGAGCAAATAAAAATAGCGGCGGGTATTCCAATTTCAGGGAAAAATTATTTTCCTCAGATGCATGCCATAGAATGCCGCATTAATGCAGAAGATCCTTTTCACGATTTCCGCCCTTCTCCCGGAAAAATAACGGTATTGCACGAACCGGGCGGTCATGGTGTACGAGTAGATTCTCATATTTATGCGGGATATGTCATTCCGCCGTATTATGATTCGCTGGTGGCTAAGTTGATTAC
>SCQV01000617.1 GCA_004299085.1 Chitinophagaceae bacterium
CTGACAAATACGTAGTACATTTCTCCGCCAATGATGTGATGGGCTTTAGCAGATAGTGCAAAAAGAATGAGTAATATAAATGTAAATAAGCGTTTCACTTTACTACATTGTCTTCTGCAAACGGATAATTAATGCAAAAATGTATAAACTCTTCAAGAATACAGGTAGCTATATCAGGCATTTCCAACATGCTTATATGTGCTGCGTCCGACAATAAATGAACCTGGCTGACTGCCGGTAATGCCACCTGTTGCAACACATCTGCGGCTGGCACCGAAGTATCCTCTTTTCCTATAACAAACAACGCAGGCACCGTAAGTTGTTTGAGAACATTAGTTCGGCCCGGTCTTTTCATCATGGCTTCATAATAGGCTGAAAGTGCATTCACATCCGCATCTTCCTTACCTTTTATCAACGTTTGCAAAGCTGCTTTGTTATTCTTCCGGTACTTTTCACCAAATAAATTGGGCATCATCTGGCGGAGAAATACACCTGCTCCATACTGCCGCATCATGGCCATGGACCGGGTGCGCCCCTGCTTTTTTTCTTGTGTATCCGGAAATGCGCTGGAATGATATAAGCCAAGCCCTTTTATCTCTTGAGCATATTTTTCTGCAAAAGCTAAGGCAATATATCCTCCCATGGAATGTCCAATAAGGATGCACCGGTCAATATGTTCCTGCAAAAGAATGTCATGCAACATATTAGCCATGCTTTCGATGGTGACCCCGGAAATGAATGGCGACTGACCACTTCCAGGCAGGTCAGGTATCAATAACCTGCAAAATGATTTTAATTTATTCGCCTGATAATCCCAAAGAGAGCCATCTACCGGAAAGCCGTGCACCAGCATTACAGGAAATCCGTTTCCGGTGTCGCGATAAACGGTATTTTTGAATAGCCCATCCGGTAATTTTTTCATTTGCACATTCATGAGTGAAAAATAAGGATAAATACGTAAATGGAGACAATCAATTATTTTAACGGTTAAGGAAAATGAATAAGTTTTTTCTATAAAAACCTATTCGACAATTTAAACAAACGACCATGAAACGATGGAATAATGAAACGGGGAAACAATAAGTACTACCTCCATTCCTGCTTTGGCCGGTTAATGATTTGTATAGCCCGGACAACCAAGATGGCGATGACAGGCAGCACCGCGAGCGGAAATTGTTGTGGTAATTCAAACCATCCGAATAAAAGGATGAAATTCAGCAACACCACTAATGCTGCATATCTTTTTACGCCGCGTGTTCTTTTATGTAAGAAAAAGCTGAAAATAATATTGAAAGGAAATGCCCATAACAAATTATAATTCCATTTGCAAACTCCGTGATCCGTGCCAAACCACATAAACAACAGGAATAAACCCAATAATCCCGTTAAGAAGAACAGACAGCGATCCACCCAGGGAATCACCGCCCTTGAAATGCCCCATTGCCGGTTAAAGCTGATAATAACAATAAAAACAGCTAATAAGGTAAACCAGCATAAAGGATGCAAATAGAAAGGGAATCTATTATCCGGCTGTGGCCCGGGATCATATAATACCTGCGTTTTTTCGACCAGCAGCTTGCCATTAATGGTGGAATTTGTCACGCCCTTTTCTAAAAAAGCAGGTATGAACATAATCTGGCTGCTGTTCATGCTGTCGTCCGTACTCTTGCCAAACATCAGGTTAATGCCTAATCTTTCCCACGGCTTTTTTCTGAGATAGCGATTAATTTCCGTTCTGAATGAAAGATTACTTTCGGGAACAATGTTGGGATATTTCCATCCCGGTCCAAACACACGCACAAAAATATCTCTGATGCGTGTGGAGCAATTATCAAAAAGAAAATCGTACTTGTAATCCCTGTTTTGGGGTAAATAGTTGTATTGCAAAAACTGCCAGATAGTTTCTTTTTCCGCGCAACTCAGGTTCAAAAACTGTTCCGTTACTTTTCTTTTTTCCTGATAATATTCTGCCATAAAATCGGGAAAGTTTTCAACCGATAAGGAATACATCAGTTTTCCCTTTATAAATTTCCAGTAAAAATGAGGGGTATCAACATCAAAAGTGCCGTAATTGAAAACGTAATCTCCCCCATCGGAAGAATCAATGACGCGGATAGCTGTGTGTCCGAAAGTAGCATACAATTCATCTCCCGTACCTACTGTTATCAGACTGATACGTAAGTGACACGGCTGCGCAAAAGCGGGTTGTAAAAAAAACAGGCTACCTAATGACAGAAAAAAGACGAAGGTATATTTAAGATGTGCCTGTATGCGTGAAATCATTAAAAGAATAGAATAAGCAACAAAAGTAATTGTTTATTTTCTTTTCATAAAGAACCGGGCAATAATATATACCAGCGCGGCTATTCCGATAAAATACCACGCGAGCGGATGCCCTTTATACCGGAGATATGCCCCCTCTATTAAAAGAAAAAATGCAATAGCGAATAATATGTTACGAAGCCAGGTAGCTTGTGAAGGTACCAATAGTGTAGGTTTAGGGTTTAGTTCATTTTAAAGGGGGCAATCATGCTGAATTCGGGAATAGCAACCTCGAACACTCTCTTATTGTTCAGGTTTTCCATCAGGTAAATGCCGTACATTTTTCCGATAGCCGTACGCAGGTTGGAACCGGAAACATACGTATAATGCTCACCGGAGGCAATAACCGGTTGCATGCCTACCACGCCTTCGCCTTCCACTTCACGATGCGTACCGTTGGAATCCTGAATATGCCAGTGCCTTCTCAGAAGTTTGATGGGGAAAGGATTGCTATTCTCAATAGTAATCCTGTATGCAAACATGTAGTCATTTTCCACAGGATTGGAGTATTCCTGCTGGTAGAAAGTTTCTACGCTGATGGTAATGCCTTCTCTGATCTGTTTGTTCATGGTTACCGTAAAAGTAAGGATTTTTTAATAAGCACCAACAAATTTTGTATGAACATAGTGATTTTAATGAAATTCGAACAGATTTTCGTCCGAGATACCCCCTGTTTCTGCCATTCTTGCCTCTTTTTCAAATTTATTATTCCTATACCCTTTGCGGATATTTTCCATGAGATAAAGGCATAAAAAGCGAACAAAGCCATATCGCCGGAATTGCAGTACATGACAAAGCTCATGTTTCACCCAAGAAGAATCTGTAAGAAAGGTATGCTTGTCTGTATTCCACAGATGGATATTACAGCCCAGCGTGACTGCTATATGCGGGCTTCTCAGCTTTCGCGCTGCCAGCCACGCCCAAAGTGATTGTTCATGGATATGACAGATAATCACTTCTTCTTTCATGCTTCCTCCTTGAGCATTGAAAATTCACTATCGCTTAATTGACGAGAGCACTGATTCTTTTTGATTTCAGAATGCTGATTAACGATTGCAGATTTCTGATTTATAGAGTACATACTAATTTAACTTCTCCTTTCCTACGAAGAGCTTTTCGATGACCTGGCATCTCCCGCTTCCTTTTGCGGCTGATAAGCTGCATTCACTTTTACGTCCACTACTTCTGCAATATTCTTAAGCAGGAGCCTGGGTATCTTGATATCGTGATCTGCCAGCTTTACTTTGAAGGAGGAAATGGCAATGATTTGACCGTTTTTTACTTCAATGGTACCAGGTCCCTGATAAGGCTTGGTAACTCCATGGATGGTCAGTTGTCCGGCTACGTTCACCGGATAAGTCCCGTCTTTGGCAATGGATGGAATGGGTTCAATTTTGCCTTGAAATTCTGCGTAAGGATACTTGTCACTTTCTAAATAGTCGGAATTGAAATGCTCCTGCATTAAGTCTCGCTCAAATTGAAAACTTTTAATGGGCACTTTAAAAAAAACAGATCCTGTATTCATGTTAATAGCGGAAACGGCCTGATTTGTATTCGCTTCAATGTTTTCAATAGGTGCAGAAGAGAAAAAGGAAACCTGGGCATCTTTACTGATGTAGATGCTTTGTGCCTTCGCTATTCCACTGAACAAAAAGGCTGTAAACGCCACCAAAATAGTTTTCATATAACTCAGGAAGGATATTTAAGAAAAAACATGCAAAAGTAAACAGGAAAGGGTGAAGCAAAAGTTAAGAAATTCCAAAAACCAATGAGAAATGGTTAAAGGTAAACAGGCTGTTTAAACGGTTTCAAAGTTCCATGTTCCACGTTTCATGTTTCAAGGTTCCATGTTCCAAAGTCCCACGTTTCTATATTCAATATGGTGAAACAACCCTGAAACAACTCTGGAACCATCCTGGAACCATCCTGAAACAACCCTGGAACAACTCTAAAATCATCCTGAAACAACCCTGAAACAACCCTGAAACCATCCTGAAACAAACACACAGACTCACCCTCCCAACGCTTCCAGCACCTGCTGTGCATGATTTTTAGTATCAGGTTTGGCAATGATCTTTTCAATAATTCCTTTTTCATTAATGACAAAAGTTGTCCGGATAGTTCCCATAAAAGTACGCCCCATAAATTTCTTTTCGCCAAAAACACTATAGGCGTTCACTATTTTTTTATCCTCATCTACCACGAGCCTGAAAGGCAGATCAAATTTTTCTTCGAAATTCTTATGGCTTTTCTCATTGTCAATACTGACACCAATGATTTCGAATCCTTTCTTTTTTAACAATGCGTAATTATCCCTCAGGTTACACGCCTGAGCGGTGCAACCCGGCGTATTGTCTTTTGGGTAGAAATACAAGATCACTTTTTTCCCTTTATAATCGCTGAGAGAAACTTTTTTCCCATCCTGGTCTTTACCTGAAAACGCAGGCGCTTTATCACCTTCTTTTAAAGTAGTGCTCATATTTTTATCTTTTAAAATGATAAATCCTAACAGATTGATTGCTGACGGCATCGGTGACCGTTAATTTTAAAGTGTGTTCGCCCGGCGGGCAATGTTCGTCAAAGGTATAATAAATTACATTTCTTTTTTGTCCGAAGAGAAGCCATTTGCCATCTAACTCACCACGGTAGGAAGCAACTCCGCTTTTATTGTCCCCGATACGAAAACGGATATCTGCCGCTTTTGATAAATCGACATTATCATGAATATTTAACGGGGTGATAACGGGAGGTATCGTATCCGTTTGAATGGAGAAATTGCCAAAGTTGTTGAATCTTGCTACCAGCCAGCCTCTATCCCATTTGGCAGCACGAACATCCTCACCGCTGCCACGTGAATCCCGGCGTACAATGACTACTTTATTATGCAGGGATTCGGGAATGGTTTTTTGGGGTTTCAGGTTCAAATTAAAAGAATGATACATTGGAATATCCGAGTTACCTAACTGAAAAATGCCGGAATGAAATCCGGGCTTGTCTGTTGAAACCTGCTGATAATGAAAACAGATACTGTCGTATAAAGTGCCCGGTTCCAGATAAAACTGCACATGATTGTTTTCAAAAATATTGCGTGAGCTTACGTACATCGTATTGGCGTAATTCATTTTTTCTAATCCTTTAAAAGTGGGATTTTTCTGAACCTCAAATTGCACTGTGGACGTGTTCCCATCTGCATCTCTAACTATTATTTTAATTGTATGGGCTTTTCCATCGCTGATATCTAAGGTTCCGTTACCGCCGAAATTATAATAGATGGGCAGCTTATTTCCCGGAAGGGAAAATAATAGTTCAAAATGACGGCCGGTTTCCTTAAAGGTTTTATAATCAGTATGGGCATCTACGTAACGCGTTTCCTCATAGCCGATATTATTTAGCCGGAAACCTATTTGCGGTTTGCCATCAACATATAATATTTCTTCATAAATTCCGAAAGTGCCGGATGTATTATTCATGTGATCCAATGCCTGCACACCGAATCCAATCTTGTCGCCATTGAATAATATCAGTTTTTTTGAAGGAGCATATATCCCACTTTCTTTTTGCAGCCCATAAACATCCGGGTTTTGTTCGTAAATGCTCCTGTCCATATTGTATAATGCCATGCGATAGACCGTTGGGGGAATATTGTCTTTGATGTTCAACCCAAATAGCAATCCGTTCAGCGGATGTTCCGATAGGGTATTCCGGATTTCAAAATGTACGTGAGGCCCCGCCACTGAGCCGGTGGCGCCACTATAAGCAATCAATTGCCCTTGTTTTACCGGAAACATTCCCGGAGGAAATTTCAGATCAACGGCCCAGGATTCCTTTGCATATTGTTGTTGTTTTACATAGTTCTCAAGGGCAGGATTAAAGCGATTCAAATGCCCGTAAACGGTCGTGAATCCATCAGGATGAGTAACATAAACAACGTGTCCGAAACCGGTGTTGGATATGGATATTCTGGAGATATAACCTGCCGCTGCTGCATGTACGGGTAACCCAATTCTCCCTTCTGTCTTTAAATCCAAACCTTCATGGAAATGCCCGGGACGAATTTCTCCATAACCGCCTGCAAGCAGCATGGGAATGTCCAAGGGATTACGGAAAACATTTTGGGGAAAATGCGGTGAGGGAAATGTCTGAGCGAATATTATTTGTGGAAGGAATAATAATAAAAGGAATATTTTTTTCATAAGAGTAATAGTTATTATTCTAAATAATCGGTTGAAAGCCGCCTTGCTGGAAATAGCTCAACGAACAGGCAAAAATACTATTTCATAATATGTTTTGCGAAATCATTCGTTTGCATACCTGAATACTTTATTTTAAATTTACCACGCTAATTTTTTTATTTCACCTTAAACCTTTTATTTTATGTCATACAAACTTCTTGATGTGGAAGGCATTGGCCCTGCTTATACCGAAAAACTGTCTGCTTCCGGACTATACACTACCGATCATTTACTGGAACATGGCGGAACAAAAAGCGGCCGTACCAAAATTGCCGAATCCACAGGCATTTCAGAACACCTGATCTTAAAATGGGTGAATCATTCCGACCTGTTTCGTATTAAAGGTATTGCAGGACAATTTGCCGAACTTTTGGAGGCTTCCGGCGTGGATACCGTAAAAGAATTCAGCCACCGCGTTCCTGAAAACCTGCATAAAAAATTAGAAGAAGTGAATGCTGAAAAGAAGCTTACTCACCGGGTCCCTTCTCTTTCAGAAATTACGGATATGGTGAATCAGGCCAAAAAGCTGGAACCTAAAGTGACTTATT
>SCQV01000618.1 GCA_004299085.1 Chitinophagaceae bacterium
GGTTCTCTCTTATAAAAATACATGCTATCATCAGCCACTTTTACAATAGTATAGCCTATCAAATTTCCACCGCCAAAATTTGTTCTGTTGGTTCTTGTAACTACATCAGGGATTCCACCCGCTTTGATTAGCCTGTAACGGTGCCAGTGGCCGGATAGTATTAAAGGGACATAATATTCTCTGAACAAAGAAGTCAACTTATATCCATTGCTCATATCTCGGCTTTGGGTTAAAGGATAATGGTCAAAGGGAATAATAATCCGGCCTTGTTTTCGAGCCTGTTCACATTGTGCTTTCACCCAGGCCAAATCATCGGGAGAAATATAACCTGCACCCCGGCGTAAAATAGGTCCAACCTGAAATCCTATAAATTCAATATTCCCGTAATTAAAGCTGATATTATGATGTCCGAAAATGCAATTGAAAGCAGTTGCACCGGATTCCGACCATTTGGTATCATGATTGCCGGGTACAATATAATAAGGCATTCTGAGTGAGTCCAGAATACTTTTAGCCAATTCTAAAACAGAATCCTCTCCAAAATCAGCAATATCTCCTGTAATAATAGTGAAGCGAATATTTTTATTACTGTTAATATCCGAAACCGATGTTCTTAGTTCTTTCACACTTTTGTTTTCAGAACCGGCAATATGGATATCTGAAAGCCAGGCAAACTGATACGGAGAATTGGGCTTTGACTCTGCAAATAATGAGATGGAGGCTGGAAAAAAAAGACTAATAAAAAAAACAAATTTTAAAAAGGCATCTTTCATCATGAGGTATTTATTTTTTAACGTATTTATCATACATAAATCTGGATACCTTTACCGGATTACCCGACGGATTTCCCTGATAGGTCTGATGGCTATTTACCCAGCTCCATTCCCAATTCTCAATCTGGTTATTAAAATAATGCATATCCAACTTCTTATTTTCTTTTAAGCAAATGTATGCGTAGGCAAAAAATCTTTCCCATCGTTGCTTATAAAATCCTGTCAATAATCCATTCCATTGCTTTCTTGCATAATCATGTAAAGTGGAAGTTTTATTTCCCCATAAAGTGAGTAAGTCTCTCGCATTGAATTCATACAGATTTTTTTCTTTGGGTGTTATGCCCCAGCTCCTAGCTGCATCAATCCACTTCTCTAAAAGGAAATCTTTGTTTGTTCCCAGTAATTTATTCATATCGTCAATTAGTGATAAATATTGCCTGCTCAATTGTTCAAAGGCATTTATATTTTTGCTGTCATAAGCTTTTGCTATTTTCTGTTCCAGCAAGACAGCCTCATTTGCCAATACCTGCCTTCCGGTATTCACAAGATCATAGTGATAGCCGTCATTGTTACCTAACGATGGCGAGGCTTTTAATAATAATTTCCATGCCAATAAAAGGCTGTCATTATTATAATCAAAAATATTCTCCTGGTTTTTAAATGTGATAAACCTTGGCCGCATCGTAATCACAGATTCAGGACCACCGAATCCACTCGGCATTTTTTCGTAAACGGAATGAATTAAGAGTCTCCATGCTTTGACGGCATCCGGATTCAAAGCTCCATAACGCTGATACACATAGCGAGTAATCCATTTATTCAAATCAATCGGTGTACTTCGCCAGGTGTTATCCAGCATTAGTTGATAAATCGCCGGATTCTGTTCTGTTCCTTCCATCGTAAGTCCAAGTCCTGTCAATTTACCGGCTTTCGTTTCATTTAATAAGTCAGCGGGCTGATGAGTAACACAAGGCATACAGCCTTCCAGGTAGGTACCTCCCCCAAAATTATGGAGCATGTTCCATATCCAGGGCTTGCCGTAATAAGCATTCGTGCGATTCCACACAGGATGGCTTTCGCTCCAGAGATCAAGAATGATCATTTTGTTGTCTGGCACTGCATTCAGCAAAGCTTTGATCTGCGTGGGTTGCCAGAATTTGGTATCACTGTAAAACAGCCAGCCCTGCATCACCCAGACGGCATTGGTATCTACATCATACATGGATTGATACACTTGCTTACTGATATTATCCAGGTAAAGGGAATCCGGTGAAGGCGGTTTCATTTCATTAAAAAT
This sequence comes from Chitinophagaceae bacterium, assembly GCA_004299085.1. Lineage (GTDB taxonomy): Bacteria > Bacteroidota > Bacteroidia > Chitinophagales > Chitinophagaceae > FW021-bin31. The sequence goes on from SCQV01000618.1 coordinate 2,071, forward strand.
ATCCGCAGAATAAAAATGGCTGGTGCCGTATTCTCTAGTTTGTTCTTTTAAGAATTTTTTTCCGATAACTGTAAAGAGAGAATCTTCGGGACTTAAAATATTCACCGGGGAAAAATTAGAGGTCCATTTTACCTGGTTTACTTTGGCACGCGGAAACTTTTTCTTAAAAGAAGGCGGCACATGGCCTGAAAAGGCAGGTAATACGGGCATCATGCCCAACGACCTTTCACGAGCCAGTATTTTTTTCTGCAAAGCCTCATGCGTCATCATCCAATGTTGCGGAAGCGGGCCGCCCCAGGCATCTAAGTTACTCATCCAGAACCAGGCAAAGAAGGCTGGGCCTGAGAAGAACTCGTTTAATTCCGCCTCTGTAAATCCCATACGCTTATATACTTTCTCCCATATTGCATTTTCTCCTGTTAAAGCTAACGGCATGTTGATACCATTCAATGCCATCCAGTCAATTTCCTGTTGCCAGCGATCCCAGTTCCACCAGCTCATGGTATAATTGAAAGTGCAATAATTAAGATAATAACGGTAGTGATAAGGTGAAGCTTTATGGATAATTTCTTTCACAACCGGTAATTTGTCAGGCATCTTCAGATTGGCACCATTCCATGTAATCAAACAATGACAATAATGCCGCAGATAATAATTCAGTGCAGAAGCTATGGATACTCCATTGTTCCCGCGCAGAACAATTTTCCCGTTGACGCTTTGTAACTCAAAAACATCTTTGTCATTTTCTTTGGGAATATATTCCACTTCAAAATGGTCTGCTACTTTTGGAAGAATGCGGACAATCAGATCTTTGGCTGCTTTTACGTTTAATTGAGCATAAGCCGGTAAAGCATTCAGGAACAGTACGAATGGAATAAAAAGTATAAAGCCTTTTTTAATCATAGTTTTTTAAATGGGAATTACTAAAATGAAAACATAAAAGAAATTAATACACACTATTTTTTCAACAAATATTCCATTAACGGCAAATGATCAGACGCTCCAATATCCAATATAGCCTTATAACTTTCCACGCTGAATATTTTCACCGCAGCGGGATTCAGGACAATATAATCAATGGTGACACGAGGATTATCAGAAGGAAAGGTGAATGGGCAATTTGTGCTGCATGCGAAAGTGAATTCAGAACCCAGCAATTTTATTTCTTCCGATGGCGGCGTGGCATTAAAATCTCCTGCAAGGATAAAAGGGTGTTCACTTTGCTTTGAGATTTGGATTATCTGGTTAATTTCTGCGATCCGGTTTTCCTTCTTTAAGTCTAAGTGTGTAACAGCAAAATTAATCTTTACCCCGTGAAACGGTTCTACGGTGACAATACCTAATGCTCGCGCTTCTCCTGAAGAGTTTGGCATGGGCAATTCAACATGCTGTGTTGAAAGAATCTGGAATCGGGATAAAATGGCATCGCCATATTGACCACCTTGAAAATTAATGGTCTTGGAAAAGAAATAATGCATTCCTGTGAGCGTGGCAAGTTCCTTTGCTTCATCTACGGGTGCTCGTTCAGTCATTGAATCCACTTCTTGCAAAGCCACTAAATCAGGCTTCTGTGCATTAATGGCTTCTGCAATTCCTTTAAGCTGAATATCATCATTGGATTTGTGTATGGGTGCACCATGGCGGATATTATAGGTCATGATCTTCAATACAGGCTTATTCCCACTGGCGGCTAATTGAGGAGTATGGCATGAAGAAGCAAAAATCAGTAACACCGACAAACATAAGATTCGTTTCATTCTATCAGTCATATTTTGATCTATTTTAATTATAAGTTCAACCATTACAAACTACCAGCCCGGATTTTGTTTCAAATTTGGATTCAGTAATAATTCCTGTGTAGGAATAGGATCTAAATAATCCCTGTTTTCATGAAAGGTTTTTGTGATATCTCCGTTGATAATAATATTGCCACTGTTTCCATCGGACAATGTTATATCACTTCCCAATTGTAAATAGACCACTCCCTGTTGAGTTGGAGGCTCTGCGCCCGTATAAATTACCACATCCGGTTTTCCATCTCCATTCAGGTCGTAAGAACCGGGACCGGGAAAATATTCACCGTAAAACTGCTTTGCTAACAAAGCACCTGCCGCCCATCGCATCAGGTCATTCCAGCGAAATCCTTCCATTACCAGCTCGATCCTTCTTTCTCTTCTGATTTCCAGTAGAACGCCTTTATTGGAACCTGTTACATTTGGATATTCAGATTCCATATATGGATCAGGATTAGCATTGGCATAAGCCATATTCAAATCAGGCATACCTACTCTGTCGCGCAGCAGCTTGATAGATTTATCAATGTCTGCCTGCGTTAATGTTCCTAATTCTGCTTTTGCCTCTGCATAATTCAGTAAAATTTCTGCATAGCGGAAAATGGGCAATGGGTTAAGAGATTTACTGATAGGATCCTGAGAAGCGGGCCCTACAAACTTAGTTAATTGATAACCAGTAACGGTTGCTCCAAAGTCGGGAGCTAATTCTTTTGTACTGCCTAAACGGGTATAACCAGGCCCCCGGACGGTCTGCAACAGGCGGGGATCTCTGTTCTGCACACTTTGATAAAATTGCATAGTATCGTATCCGGGTATATCAGTGAACGAAGAATCGTCCTTCATTAAATAAGTGTTTACTAATTCCTGATTTAACCCGGGCTTACCATAAGATGGCGATACCGTATAATAATTGACGTTTTGATAAACCTGGAGCGCTGCACTAAAAGTGCGTGCTAAAATGACTTCACTAGAGATGGGTGTTGGGGAATTAAATAGTTCAGCATAAGCCTGATCAGGCGTGCTGGTATATATAGTATATTGACCGCTATTCATTAAAGCGTTCGATGCATCCACACACTCCTGTAATAAGCTGTCCGCTCCTGTTAACGGATGTCCATAACTATCCTTGCCAAATACATCATTAGCATGATATTTTCTCCAGGTTCCCTCATATAGACAAACCCTGGATTTCAATGCCAAAGCAGTCCATTTGGTTATCTGATCCACTGATTTCTGGGTTGGAAGATTGGCAATCGCATAATCAAGATCTGCTAATACGGAATCAATAACTAACATCCTGGAGTCACGAGGCTTAAGCAACAGCGATGAATCGTTCGCATTAATGGCTCCGGAATACCAGGGAACGTCACCAAATTGTTGAACCATTTTAAAATAAAAATAAGCCCGGAAAAAACGGGCAGCTCCCACATAAGGTGCAGTTATATTACCAGTTAACCCTCCCTTTGAATAATTCTGGAGAAAAAAATTAATATTTCTTAAAGCGCTCCAACTCCAACCACCACCACTGACCGGCACTGTGAGGTTTCCAATGAGCTGCTGGGAAAGTTGGGCAGTAATAATATTATCCGTCGTATTAGAATAAATATCGGTGAAGCTTGGCAATACATCGTTATAAAAAGAATTTATATATAATTGAAGCTCATCAGCGCTGCTAAAGCTGCTGCCGGGTGATAATTGAGAAAGCGGCTGCTGATTTAAAAATGACTTCTTGCAAGAGCTCATTAATCCTGCTGCCAATAGAAGTATAAATAAAATATCTTTTTTCATTTTATAATATTTTAACCGTCATTAATGATTAGAAGGTGATGTCAAAACCTCCTGAATAGGTTTTCATAAAAGGATAATTTCGTGCACTGATGTTAGCAACTGATCCATTGGGGTCTGCAGATACCTGTTCCGGATCAATATAATTGGACTTCAGCGGAGTAGCAGTGAAGATGTTATTACCACTCAGATAAAAATGAATATTTTGCACCTTCAATGCTTTTAAGATATTTACAGGCAACGTATAACCAATTGTTATGCTTTTGAGTCTTATATAAGCTATATTTTGTAGGTACATGGTATTCGGTACCGTTAATTCAGAATTTCCATTCAGCGCTACATAACCCCTTAATTTCGGGAAATAAGCATTGGGATGCTGAGGCGTCCACATCTTACTTTCAATATCTTTTGGAATAAAAGTATAATAAGGCCGACCGTAAGGCCCCCAAAACATATATGCTTCATTTCCGGGATACCAGTCCTGATGGCCAACACCTTGAAAGAAAACTGAAAGGCTGAAACCATCCCAGCCGATACTTCCATTAATGCCAAAGGGAAATTGGGGAAGATTGTTTCCTATTATTTTCAGATCACCGTGGTTGGACAAAGTATTGTCTCCATTATTTACAATCCCATCGCCGTTGAGATCAACAAATTTCATATCTCCCGCCTGAAGATTATGTGCGTTACCTGGAGACTGCAATCTCTCTCTATTTACATAATCCTGGTTGACTTTATAATTCTTCGCATCGTCGTCTGTTTTGAAAAAGCCATCTACGGTATAACCCCATATATCGCCAATCCTTTGCCCTACATAATAATTGTTGAGTAATTTAGTGGGGTTATTATACTGGGTGATATGAGAAACAAAGTTGGATAGTACGATCCCGGCGCTATACGTGAATGTTTTTCCAGCGAGCTGATTATTATTACTCCATTGAAGCGAAAGTTCCCATCCCTTGGTATCTAAATTAGCGGAATTCGCTTTGGGCGAAGCTGCACCGAATACAGCCGGTAAGGTTGGGCCGGCAACCAGCATATCTAATGTTTTGCGATCGTACCAGTCAAAGGATCCGGTCAGCCGGTCATTGAAAAGAGCGAAATCCACTCCTCCATCTGCCGAAAGGGTACGTTCCCAGGTGAGTTCAGGAGGTACAGGCGCTCCTACCCGTAAATATTGAATTTCATTTCCTCCCTGCAACCAATTTGACAAGCCCGTTGACATCAGTGGGATATACGGATAATCGTCGTTTCGTAAATTAGTACTCAATGATTGATTACCTAATTCTCCGTAAGATCCTCGTAATTTTAATTCGGAAACTATTCCTTTCAGCGGTGTAAAAAATGGTTCCTCACTTATCCGCCAGCCGGCCGAAACAGAAGGGAAAACTCCAAAGCGGCTATTCGTGGGGAAATGAGAAGAACCATCACGCCGGGCATCTAATTCGAGCAAATATTTATTCTTATAAGAATAATTAATTCTGCCGAATATTCCAAGCAAGGCCCACGTCACAGAATTACTTCCCACCGTCTGCCCGCTGGTCGCCAAATCAAGCGCATTCAAATCCTGAGACAACAAATCATTTCCGGCTCCGTATAGAATATGATACTTTTTATACTCCTGATCATATCCTCCCATAATTTTCAATGCATGCTGGCCAAAATTCACGTGATAAGTAGCATACGCGCTTGCCACGTGATATTGGTCTAAGTTCATCTCTTCACTATAATTGTCATTATTAAATTCGTTGATAACACCTGGATTAATGGACCAAGGGGTGACCACACTTCTGTGATATTGAGAATAGGGGTTTAGATCATAACTATAACTTACTTGTATACTCAAACTTGGCATTGGGTTGAGTATAACTGTAAAAGTATTGGTTAAATCGAATTCTTTTTGCTGAGAAACGGATTTACCACTTTCCAGTTCCAGATTATAGCCGTCAGCCATGCCATAATTATTCAGGTTACTTCTGTAAGTGAAAGTCCCATCTGGATTTACCGGAACATAAGAAGGAAGCATGTGTACGCCCAGATAAGTAAAAATGTCGTCCACGGCTCTCCATCCGGGCCAGTTATATACATTCGCATCAAATTGTAAATTATTATCAATAGTAAGCCAGGGTTTAATATTGGCATGCACCTTCGCTCTTAAATTATAATCCGTGTATTTGTCTCCCCCAAAGTTCATTAGCCCTTTCTGCTGATAATATCTGCCGGATACCATAAATGTCACATCCTTAGATCCTCCGGAAAATTCAAGGGAATGGCTCATAGAAGGTAATGTTTTGCGAAAAAAATAATTCCACCAATCTGTATTTCCATACCATACATACTGGTTTTGTCCGTTCCGGTTTTGAATTGTTACAGATGGAAGTGAATGATTCGTCTGGCGGATTTTTAAAGAATCATAGTCGGCAGCGGAATATCCTGTATATATATTTCCAGTGGTAATTTTAAAAGCCGAATCAATCAACTTGGCGGTCGAGTACCCGTCTGTCATAAATGAATGACTGGTAGTAGGGGAAGATGTAGCAAAATTAGCGCTATAGGTCACTCTCAGTTTTCCAGGTTTACCATTTTTAGTGGTAATTAAGACAACACCATAAGCAGCTCTTGCTCCATAGATAGCAGCCGAAGAAGCGTCTTTTAATACTGTGATGGTAGCTATATCATTCGGATTAACCAGATTAATATCGCCGGGAACTCCATCAATTAATACAAGAGGCTGACCTCCGTTAACAGAAGTAAACCCCCTGATATTTACTTTTGCCGGCGCTCCCGGACGACCATCACTGAAATTGATATTTAAATTAGGAACCACCCCTTGCAGAGCTTGTCCTACATTATCCACAGGCCTGTCTTGAAGCATCTTATTGTCAATCTGTGTAACAGCACCCGTTAAATCCACTTTCTTTTGAGTTCCATATCCTACTACCACTACTTCATTTAATCCCGAAGCAGATGCTTTCAGTTGAATGGTGAAGTTAATTTTATTGCCTGCTTTTATGTTTTGAGTCTGAAATCCTATAGAACTGACAACCAGGACGGCATTATCCGGAACAACTAAGGTAAATTTTCCCTGTGCATCTGTCACTGTGCCGGTGGTTGTTCCTTGTACTTGTATAGTGGCGCCCACTAATGGATTCCCTTTAGAATCCGTTACAGTACCGGATATTTTATGCTGGTCTGAAATGACTTCTTTAGGTGAAATAACCACCAGATTATCTTCAATAATTTTATAGCTGAGTGTGCTGTCCAGCAAATGATGCATAATATCGGGAAGTCCGGCATCGGTAACTTTTATGCTAATAGGATTCAAATGTCTCAAATACCGTTCATTGTAAAAGAAACGGTAATTACTTTCCTTCTGGATCTTAGACAAGACTTTCTCCACATTTACGTGATTCATTTCAAGCGTAAATACTTTCTGCCCGAGAGCATGGGCTGATACCTGCAGGCAGCCCAACAAGACAAGAATAAAGGTTAATTTCATAGTCAGCATCAGTTTATGTACTGCCTTTTTGACAAGTTTGGAAAGACATTCTTCGACAGGATCAGAATGACATCCCTCGAAAGTCTCAGGATGATAAACATCATTGTCAAAGGAAATTGACAATAGTACTTTTTTCATACTTTTGTATTGATATGTTAGATAATAGAAGTCAGGGACTGTCTTCACTTTTCCCTGCTCCTGTGAACTTTCAATCGGGGGAGAGTGTCCGCTCTTCCCCTTTTTTGTATTCTTCGAAATATAGACTGAACCCACTTCTTAAATCAAAAATCTGCAATCGTTAATCGGCATGCTTAAATTACTTATATATTTTTTTCATTTGCTCAAATAAACCGTATCATTTTTTATTCTATAGCTAAATGGGGTAGTCATTTGTAAAATCTTAATGGCTTTCTCAATATTTTCGTTTGCAAAAACCCCGCTTAATCTTTCTTGTTTCAGTTGAGTATCTTTAAAGAGGATGTGTATATCATACCGCCGCTCTAATTGTTTCGTCAACTCGTCGAATCTTTCATCCTGAAATGCCAGCTTATCCTGTACCCAGGCTATTTCTGGAATAGGGGCCGGTGTTTCAGAAGGAGCTACTTCCTGTACTTTGAAGCTCCTTTCCTTTAACTCTTTTAATCTGTCGCCAGATAAATGAATGCTGTCATTAGTGACCGTTAACTTTTCACGAGGTGTCAGCACAATCTTTTTATCGGGATTTCCTGCTATCCGGACCTGCACTTTCCCTTGTATCAAAGTAGTTTCAATCTTGTTTTCATCAGGATAGGCTTCTACGTTGAACGCGGTTCCCAGCACTTTGATAATCACATTCCCGGCATGAACTAAAAACGGATGTGCTGCATCATGCCTTACGTCGAAATAAGCCTCTCCTGTTACATACACTTCCCTGTTTTTTTGAATAAAATTATCAGCATAACGAATATGACTTCCGGCATTCAGCCAGACAATAGAACTGTCTGGTAAAACTATCTTTTTAGGTGCCCCGTAAGGCAGGGATATCTGTTTTATCATGGTACTGTTGATGGCCATGCTTCTTTGTTGCTCACGATAATGTTGCCTGTAGATAAAACCACCCCCCACTACCATCACTACACCAATAAATATGGCAGCCATCTTTAACCACTTATGATAAATTGTCCTTTTTGGGGGAAGGGGTACATCGGGCGTATTTTCCATTTCATTCATTAATAAAGACCAGCTTTCCTGCACAAGCTCATCTTCTTTTAATACCGGCTCCTGGTGTAAACGCTCACTTTCTATGGATTGAATAATCGTTTTAAAGAAGCGAAACTCAGGATGGCGACTTAACAGCTCTTCCAACTCCCTTTCTTCAGCTTCAGAAGCTGTTTGCCCCAGTTGCCTTGCCAATAATTGTATGATCCTATCAACATCCATAAATTGTTCTCTTAGTTCGCCCACTGCTAAAGCTGGTGGTTTAAAATAATAAGGAAACCATTTTGAGCAAAACTCCCTAAGCGGAGATATAAAATTTTGAATTGGGATTTAAGGATCGTAGATTGATGCCAGAGGCATCAAATGTTTATGGAAACGAATATAAACCCTGCATGCGCCCCCAGAGGGGTCGTATAAGCTTTTTTTATATTAACCTGCTTTAAATGGATAATTTTAATGACTATCCGCTATTGTGCAAGGTGGCGTACCAAGGGTTACTCAGGGTAGCTACGAGCAATCTATCGAATAGCCGTTGTCCAAAATATCTTCTATTAAACTTGTAGCTGAATTC